>JBFHDT010000173.1:0-5328 GCA_041584575.1 Porticoccaceae bacterium | reverse complement strand
TAGTGTTGCTCTTTCTCAAAATAGGTATAGCCGTCAAGACTGGCTTTAAAGGCTTTCATCATTTGTTTGCGCCTTGCGGCAGTAATTTTCCCGGCTTTCACCGCCCTTTCTGCACGTTGGCGAAATTCTTCAGTCATGGTTTTAACATCGTATTCCACATACGAAAGCACATCGGCAATACTGTCACCATGAAATTCGCGCACAAAATCATAACTACCATCGGCATTGATATGCACGCTGACAACATTGGTATCGCCAAACAAATTATGCAAATCACCCAAGGTTTCCTGGTAGGCCCCGACCAAAAACACACCCAAATAATATTCCTCGTCCTCTTGCATTGAATGAAGACGGGTGGTGCGTTGCAGCCCCTGGGCGTTGAAGAAATGATCAATTTTGCCATCGCAATCGCAGGTGATATCGGCAATCAAGGCATCGCGATCCGGCTCTTCCTGTAAGCGATGAATCGGCATGACGGGAAACACCTGGTCGATCGCCCAAATGTCGGGCAACGATTGAAACAGGCTGAAATTACCGTAGTAAGTATCCGCCAGCATTTCTTGTAAGTTATCCAGATCCGGGTAGCTTTTGTCGGTTTTCTTTAATAGCGCGGCGATTTTTTCCAGTACGGCCAGAGTGATGTTATCTGCTATCGCTCTATCGCTTAAACTGGCTTGCCCGTGTCGAAACAATTCACGCACTTCATCGCGATAATATAAAGCGTCGTTGTAACACTCCTGAAAATTATTGGGCGCCACCACCTGATTTACTTGCCATAAGTTATGCACTAACTCATGGCATTTTTCGGGCAAGGTCGTCGGCAAAGGTACCGGGCGATGGTCGCGAACATCGAGCACGTTAAAAAGCAGCATTGAAGAATAGGCCACAGTAGAACGACCCGATTCAGAAATAATCACCGGGTGGGGAATGTCCAGTGGATTAAGGCATTCACAGATTGTCTCAACAATATTCACGCAGTATTCGTCGAGCTGATAATTCATGCTGTGATGGTGATTACTGCGGGTCCCTTCATAGTCCACGGCAAGGCCGCCACCCAAATCAAGAAAGCCCATGGGAGCGCCCTCTTCAATCAGCCCGCTATAGAAACGGCAAGCCTCTAGGGTGCCACTGCGGATATTTCGAATATTAGGAATTTGCGAGCCAAGGTGGCAATGTAATAACTGCAAACAATGCAACATCCCACTTTGCTTCAGCTCTTCGACCACCTTAATAAGTGAGGAGGTTGATAAGCCAAAAATAGAGCGATCGCCACTACCTTCATTCCAGTGGCCATCGACAACCACCGTGGGTCGAATGCGAACCCCCAATAAAGGCTCGATACCGCACTTTTGACTGATCTCAAGAATGATGGGCAGCTCAGATGGGGTTTCCAGTACAAAGAAGCACTTCAGCCCCATTTCTTTGGCATACAGGCCTAGCTCAATAAACTCTGGATCTTTATAGCCGTTACAAATAATAAGGCTCTGGTCATCTTTTAATTTACTGAGCGCAATAATCAACTCGGCTTTGCTACCCGCTTCAAAACCGTAGTGGTAGCTCGCGCCAAAGTCTGAAATTTCTTCAATAACGTGACACTGCTGGTTTACCTTGATCGGAAAAACGCCACGATAATCATTCTGGTAACGGTACGTTTGGATCGCGCGTTTAAAGGCCTCGTTCAAGGCACTCACTCGCTCATCCAGAAGGTTTTCTATACGCAGGATACTCGGCATTTCTATGCCCCGATCCTTCATACCTTGAATAATCTCGAGCAGGGCGACCTGGCTGACTTTATCGCCAAACGTCAATTGCGTGACCAGGTTGCCCGCCGGGGATATATCAAAATAACCCTGCCCCCAATCATTGACACCATAAAATCCAATGCTTTGCTCAACCGACCAGGCAGCGTGATCCGGGTGCATTGCCTCAGGCGGTACAGATGGAGAGATAGGTACCATCAGACATTCCTCACTAAAATAGGTATTACCCATGGCCATTAAGGCCATGAAGAAGGCGATACAATATGCTTGCGCGCCTTCTCATCAGTGGGAAAAACGCCTAGGCTAAAAGTACATAGTTTTTCAATGGACGCTTTAAAAAAAGCGGGCGAATTCTATGCCTAATTCGGCAAAAATCAAGGGAATTATTATCGCCACTACAATGCGTAAAGCTCATAAGCCAAACACCGCCATGAAAGCCATTACGCTCTCACTGTACAAGTAGCCGCCTGACCCGTTTGATAAGTTTATCGTAGGAATACAACAGGCACTTGTCAGTCATCGCGCCATTCAAACGTAATCATTAACAAGTCTTTTGCCCTTCACAATCAACGACCTATTTTTGTGCTAGCTGCAATCTGCAAGGCGGTCCACAGAATCCATGGCGTTTTAAAAAAGTAAAGGCATTTGATGCGGCATTCGTTTGTACGTCAGGCTGTATCTGACACATTTTCGTAACGCTTATCCGAGAGGCTGGGTCGTGGGGTCAGCGCCCTGAAGGGTGGCGGCCTCCCCTTGAATGCCAAAAAAGAACAGCCGAGAGCAGTGATCTGCAACGATCTCAGGGTCATCCTGTGAAGGTGCATACTGGGCAAAAAACTGACGCATGTGCCGGGTTTCATAGTGGTGCAGCACCAAACCCAGCAGCGAAGTGACCAGCATGTGCGCATCAAAATCCTGAGTTACCCGGCTAACGCTGCGCACCATCGCCTCGTACTGTTTACCGAACAACAAGTCCACCAGTATTTTCTGACGCTCGTTATTGCGCTCCAACTGCTCCCGCTTGACCATGCGGAAAAAATATTGATCCTTGGCAATATAGAGTGCGAACTCACGAATGAACTCCCCGAGCTGAGTTAGAGGTGTGCCCTCGGTGGAAACCAGCGCTGAAAATTGTGCAGCCTGCTCTGCGTAGGCAAACCGCAGCACCTGTTCGTACAAATCTTCTTTGTGGGCAAAATGATGGTAAAGCGTCGCCGGATTGATGCCAACCTCTTGGGCAATGCGCCGCATGGACACCCCGTTGAAGCCGGTTTCTGCGAACAATTCCAGCGCTTTTTCAAGCACTGCGGTGCGTGTTTTTCCTGCCGGGTTATCAACCGGGGCAGCAGATTTTTCTGTCATCAAACAAAACTCCCTTTTATTGCAAAATCGATTTTGTGCTCCCTAATGCTGCACCGACCTAGTGCCACCAGTCAAACATTTGTTTGGTTTTGGTGCTCCGGCGATATTTTGCACGATTTATAAAAAAATTCAATAGCGCTTCTAACCTACTGTTTTATAAGAATTCTTACTTACTAACAAAAAATATGGCACAACTTTCGCATAACCCAAACAAACGTTAGGTTAGTTTATGACGTCACGATGCTCACACTTTCAGTACGGAGTTCAGAAAATGCCAAAATCGCCAAACGCAGCAATAGGCTACCGTCAAAGTTTCGCAACGGTGCCCTTCCTTTGTGCCATAACCGCAAGCACTCTTCTTGTCCCCTCTCCTGCCTACGCCACAGATGTTCGAATCACCGGCTATGTACGCCAGCACATCGCCACTAATCTCAGCGACGTGCCAGAAACTCAGGAAGACGATAAGTACGACCTGGCCATGTCAAAAACCACGGTGCTGCTGCAAGCCGATGCCGATTTAGGTTGGGCCTACGGGGTGGCGATTGGCCGTTTTACCCGTGAACACATGACTGACTATCTCAGTCGCCTGGAAGACCTCACGGCAGTGAGCGGAGCAATGAATACACCCTCCCTACCCGGCTCGGAGTTTCGGGATCACTACGACGACGAAGAGCTGCGCGAGGCCTACCTGGACATCCCGATGGGTTCGCAGTTTTCAGCGCGCATCGGCAAACAGCAGGTGGTGTGGGGGGAAACCGATTTCTTCCAGGCCATGGATGTGATTCATGGCTACGACCAGACCTGGCGCGCGTTTCTCGAGCCGGAAAATGAGGAGTGGCGCAAGCCACTGTGGCTGGTCAACCTCGAGTACTTTTTGGCTGATTCAGACAGCTCCGTGCAGCTTGTGCTGCGCCCGGGGTTCGACGATGACGACGATATGGGCAACAGCCTGGACACCTTCGGTGGCCGCTGGAGTCTCAATGGCAGCCGGGGATTCAACACCGCTGCACTGATTCCGGTGAACTACGATCACTCCAAGGCGGATGCCGATGACCCCTCCTACGGTATTCGCTGGTCGGGCACAGTACTAGGGCTCAGCTATACCCTCAACTACTACCACACACTGAGCCAGGAACCTGTGGTGAACTTCGCTGATCTCAGTGGTGGCTTCAACCCGTCGTTTCGCGCTTATGGGGAAGCCCCGGCAAATGGCTTTGCAGAGTTTATCTACCCAGAGATCGACATCTTCGGCGCCACACTTAATGGATATGTGGAGAGCATCAATGCCACGTTCCGCGCGGAACTGGCCTATACACCGGACAAACCCTACAACTTTGGTTTCGCCAACACCCCGTCCGCCGGCGGTAATGGCGTCATTGAAAAAGACACGTTGCGCGCGATGATCGGTATCGACAAGCCCCTGCGTACCCAGGGTTGGCTCGGCACCAGCGCGCCCACCTCAATCAGTCTACAGCTGTTCGATACCTGGATCCTCGACCACAAAGACAGCGAACAAGTCGTGGATTTCGGCTCCGCCAAAAAGGAACACTCCAGCATCCTGACAGCCCTGGTGATGATGCCATTTCGGCATGATTCGGTGAACTTCTCCTTCGCCGTGATCTACGACCTGGCATACGACGGCACCATTCTCGTACCTGGCTTGACCCTTTCGGTCGGAGACCACTGGCGGGTGATGTTCGAAGCCGACTTTTTCAATGGCGGCCGCTACAAAAACAGTCCTATGGATCCACAGGGTCAAAGCTTGATCGGTGCGTTTCACGACAGCGACCAAGCCCTCGTACGCATCACCTATCAATTCTGAAGCTCAACCCAACCCCCGCTGGCCACCTATATGGCAGTGGTACACAGGAGTACCGAAATGACTTATCGATTTCGACGCGCACTGCGCAATGCCCAGGCCGCCCTGGTTCTCTCGCTGGGAGTGATCATCATGCCCACACTGGCTGAGGAAATTCCCACCGGGTTCATTCTGTCGGCACAGAACCTCGACGAACACCTGGACGATCACTATCAGGGAACCCCAGTCAACGAGCTGCTAACCGAACATCTCATTATGCGCATTCGCGAACACGGGTTGCGCATAAAGCTCGCACCGGCGAGAGCAATGCAGCCCGACCCCCGCTACCTTTCCGCCACGAAAACCTACGCGCCAAAAGTGGGCTTCGATACCCAAACCAAGACCCCC
>JBFHDT010000172.1:0-5353 GCA_041584575.1 Porticoccaceae bacterium | reverse complement strand
GGGCAGTGGAAGGAATAGGGTCGTGTGCTAGAGGTTCTACTTAATAAGTGGTTTTGGAGCTTTGTGATGTTTTATTAGGCTGGTCTTCTAAAGTAAAGAGACCACTCTGTGACCTTTTGATAACAATAAAACCGCACCAAAAAACAAAAAACGTTGATATAAGTTATATCCTGCTTTTCAGTAGGGCGATGGCATCTAAGCGGGCTTTTTCATTAAGGCAATGAAACCCAGGCTGATAATAAAAGCGGCACCCAGAAAATAGAAGCAGTCGTGATAGGCCCTAATACAGCTCTCGCGACGTGCGACGGCATCGACGGCTCGTAGTGCTTGCTCCTGTGCCATCACGGGGTCGGCTCCGAGCTCACTAAAATAAGTGCTAAAGCCCTGCAAGCGCTCCATGGTGAAGGGATTATAGGCACTCACTTTTTCAACAATATGGCTGGAGTGAAATTGTTGACGCAGTGACAAAAAGGTCGCCAGCGTAGCAATACCGACGGCACCACCCAAATTCCGTAGTACGTTGAATAAACCCGAGGCCGAGCCGACCTGTTCTTTTTCAATGCCAGCGGTGGCGATCACATTGAGTGGCACCATAATAAAAGGCATACCCAGACCGCGCACAATATTGGGCCAAACCAGGTGGTCGTGGCCGTAGTCGGCGCTCATATGAATATTTAACAGGCAGCTTAAGCCAAAAATAAAAGCCCCAAAAGCCAGCAGTATGCGGATGTCGATGTGGGGCATTAGCCGCAGCACAATGGGCACGACGATAAGCTGAGGCAGGCCAACCCACATCATCACCAGGCCAATTTGCATCGCGTTATAGCCGTGTACCTGGGCGAGAAACATGGGCATGATAAAGACCGAACCGTAGAGGCCAAGACCAAGAACAATACCCACTAAATTAGAGAGCAGAAAGTTACGCCGCTTAAGTAGACGGAGGTTAATAAAGGGGTTTTTACGCTTCAGCTCAATGGCGACAAAGGTCAGTAGGCAGGTAACGGCGAGCAAGGTGCCGTTAAAAATAAAATCAGATTCCAGCCAGTCTTTACGGTTACCTTCTTCCAGCACAATAATCATTGCACCCAGACCCACGGCCATGGAGAGGATGCCAAACCAGTCGCCATCTTTCAGTAATTCAAACTGCGGTTTGGATTTTTTCAGGCCTTGAAAGAGGATTAAAAACATAATACCGGTGGGCACAATTTGTAGATAAAAAACCGACTGCCAACCAAAGGCTTCAGTTAAATAACCGCCGAGGGTAGGCCCAATGGAAGGTGCCTGGGTGGCGGTGAGGGCGAACATGCCCATGCCAATAGCCTGCTTGCTGGGCGGCAGCAAAGTGAGAATCAACGTAAAAGACAGGGGGATGAGTGTGCCACCGGCAAGCCCCGCTAATGTCCTGAAAACCAGCATTGATTCGAGATTCCAGGCCGAAGCGCAGAGTAGGGTGGTCAGGGCAAAAACCACTGTATTGAAAAGCATGTAGGGGCGCAGGCCAAAGACCATGGTTAGCCAACCGGTAACGGGTATTACCACGACCTCGGCAGTGAGGTAGGCGGTAGAAATAAACGAGCCTTCTTCCAGGGTTGCCGAGAGCGCACCCTGAATATCTTTCAGCGAGGCATTGGTAATGTGAATGTTGAGAACAGCTATAAACGCACCGAGTACACCACCGAACACGGTTAGCCAGGTGCCGATACTGACGGCATCTTCTGGCTGGCTGGCCAGGGGGGCATCCTCAATAGTAGGACTTGTGGAGTTGCTCATGATGATCGTCCATGCTTGGCCGCGGGCACACTATTGATGTGGATGACTTGCTTTCTACTGCGAAAGTGCGACGTTGGAAGCGCTTTTTATAGCGAGGTTTTTAGCGGCGATAGTGTCTGTATTGGCACTGTCACGTGTATCAATTTTGGCGAGCACAGACATGCCAGGGCGCAATTGTTTGACCACGGGGTTGTCCTGGTCGAGAAGGATCTTTACCGGCACGCGTTGGACAATTTTTGTGAAATTGCCGGTGGCGTTATCGGGTGGTAGTAGGCTGAACTGAGCACCACTGGCTGGTGATAAGCTTTCGACCACGCCTTCAATAAGCTCATCGGGGAAGGCATCAATTTCAACAAGAGCTCTTCGTCCGGGCACCATGCCGTTGAGCTGCGTTTCTTTGAAGTTGGCGTTAACCCATACGTTGTCGAGAGAGACAATAGCCATTTTACGTGCCCCCTCATGGATATATTCGCCGTTTTCTACGTGCTTGGCGCCGACGACACCATCGCGGGGGGCGCGAATGTCAGATAGGTAAAGGGCAATTTTGGCAAGGTTGACCTCGGCTTTTGCATGAGCCTGTTCGGCGCTAATTTCAGCTTTTTCGGCGGTAAGCACATCCAGTTGAGCAATAGCTGCGCTGACATTGGCCTGGGTGCGTGCTAGCTCGGCTTCTGCACTGCTGACATCGGTGAGGTCGTGGTCATAGCGCTGTTTCTCTGCATAACCCTTGTCTTTCAGGGTTTTTGAGCGCTGTAGGTCAAGATTGGCGCGTTGTACCTCTGCCTCGGCGGCTTTAACTTCGGCGCGGCTAGCGGCAACGATTGCTTTTTGCAAAGCGGTTTGAGTGTCTACGCGGGCCAGGCTGGCCTCTGCTTCGACCACCTCGGCCTCTGCACGGGCTACTTTAGCATCAAAAGTGGGCTTATACATAGAGATAAGAATATCCCCCGCCTTCACTTTCTCATTTTCACTGACATTGACACTGCCGACGATACCGGCGACTTTTGCGCTGATGACGGTAATGTCACTCTGGGTGTAGGCATTGTCGGTTGACTCCCAATAGCGCCCTTCAAACCACCATTCTTTGGCCCAAAGGCCTCCAAAAATGAGGCCGACTACAAGAATCCCGATAAGTACAATTTTACGCATTATCTTTACCATTTGGTCTATTTTGAGGAGTGCTGTTCTGCCAGAGTCTACTGTTAATACGCTCTCTTTGACCGTATGGTTAGGGGCAGTGTCGCTGTATTGTGTTTAAGGGCGTAAATAAAAGGTTTGATTTATGCCGGTACTGAGTCGTACCCTAGCACTGGCCTTGAATTGATGCAAGCTATTGACAGAAATTTAAAGGCCTGCAATGAATGGCATAGATAGCGTCACTGAGTATTTATCTGAGCTTGTGTTGCGATAAAATGCCGCCTTTAAGCCCTCGATCAGCGCGTGCTGTATCAGGACTAGCTGTTAGTGATAATTAGGAAAATATTTTTTAGTTATGTCGAAAATGGAAAAAACAACTGAACAGGTACGTCGTAATACCATTTTACAGGCGGGGATTGAGGTCTTTCTTGAATACGGTTATGTCAGTGCCAGTGTGGATGAAATTGTGCGTAGAGCCGGTGGTTCAAAACGTACGGTTTACAAGTATTTTGGCAATAAAGAAGAGTTGTTCGCCGCGATTATCGCTAGCCTTGCAACGCAAATGCTGTCGCCACTGGGTGCTGCAATTGATTGCGATAGTACCTTGCAAACGACGCTTGAGAAGCTGGGCAAAGCTTATTTAGATGTGCTTTTGCGCGAGGACAGTCTGGTGATTTTTCGCACCGTTGTTTCAGAAGGCCAGTGCTTTCCCCAACTGGCAAAGACTTTTTTTCTCAATGGCCCCAATGCAGCGGTAAATCGATTGTCTGCCTACCTTGAGCAACAGGTCCAAAAAGGTAGCTTTAAACTGGACGACACCCACGCAGCTGCGCGGCAATATTTCGGCATGATTCGCTCTGATCTCCATATGCGCGCAGCACTGGGGCTGGAGCTCCCCTCAGAAGATGAAATAAATCGGGAAGTGAATACGGCGGTGGCTATGTTTGTGCGAGAGTACTGCGTTTAGCGGTTGTTTGTCGTTGGATTTACAACTTAAGCCTGACCATGACTAGTGCAACTAGCTTTTGAGTTCAAGTTCGACGATAACCGGTAGGTGATCACTGGCGACCCGAGCAACCTGATGACGACAGGGAATGGCAGAGATGGCCCGTAAATTCCCCCGGTAATAAATTCTGTCGAGGCCGCCGCGGGGGGCAAACGATGGATACGTTTTGATGGGGCGGGTGCGCAACCGTGTTTCTTTATCGGTGGCACAACGCAGCGACATGCCCTCAACGAAGAGCGCCCTTAAACGTGATAGCCAGTCATTAAAGTCGCCACCGACGATGCACGCTGCATCCGGAGCAATATCGGTGAATTCAGTACAGCGCATTAACATGCCCGCTTGGCGTTGCCGTTCTAGCGGTGAAAGGCCCAGATGAAGGTTGAAGACGTCGAGGTGAGTCGAACCTCCTTTAGGTGTAGGTATTTCTATGGCGGTATGTTGGCAGCCGCGCCGTTTGTGATTGCCGATGGTTAAGTCAATATTGCGTTCACGGGTAATGGGGTAGCGGCTTAAAGTGGCATTGCCATAGCGGCCTTTGCGCAGGCTAACATTGTGCCCGGCGGCATAATGCTCGAAACCCAGTGCTGCTGCGATTTCTCGCGCCATATCCTGTTCTTTTGAGCGTGGTGCGCCTTCGTCAACTTCCTGTAATAAAATAATATCGGCGTCGTGATCAGCGAGTATTTTGATAATCCGTTCGGGTTGATAGCGTCGATCGAGGCCAATAGCACGGTGGATATTGTAGGTAATAATACGCAGTTTCATTGCAGCAAGCCCATGGCGAAGTCCATCGCAGATACGCTAATTTTAACATTCTTTCGGCTGGTCATCGTATAGGCGATAGCGGGTTTTTAAAGAGAACAAGCGTCAGAAATTAACATTTGTATTAAAAACGGCCTTTGCTGAAAGGGTATTCCTTGCTGTCAGTGTTTTACTGACCGCGCAAAGAAGGTGCCGTTATCAATGGGTGGGTTCTCCCAGCTCTCTGAGGCGTGACTTCGATGTGTTGTTTGGCTTTCTCCGAACCGCTGTATTGTTTGAGGGTCGTTTCGACTCTGGGGGACGTATGACACCGGCTGTTCAGAGTTAATACGTCTCTTATTTTTTAACTGGGTAAACTCAACCGCTGCCGCCTTAGTGAGTAAATTGACACCATCTTTCCACTCACTCGGCCCTTGTTTTCCTCTTTATAAATGCTGAATAAATTTTATTTGCCTGAAAAATTTGGCGTACGTTTTTGCAGAAAGTGAGATACACCTTCTTTAAAGTCGTCACTGGCAATACTGGCTTTCATTTCAGTGTGCGCCATATCCAGGGCTGTATCGAGGTCTTGAAACAGGGATTCCCAGAGTTGCTGTTTAATAACCCGCATGGAGCGGGGCGAGTTGTTATTGGCCATGTCGTGGGCGATTGCCATGGCGTTTTCGAGGAAGTTTTCCT
>JBFHDT010000171.1:0-5437 GCA_041584575.1 Porticoccaceae bacterium | reverse complement strand
GCTCGCGGTCATTCTTGATGAAAAGCGGGCGGGCAGTATCGTTTCAAATTTACAGGCAATGTTAATTAGCAGCGAAGAAGTGAAGGAGATGCTCTCTGCTGATACTCAGCGTGTGCTTAATGACCTGCGCGATGCCCTGTCCGACTTGGACAACGCTCTACGGCTGGGTTTGGCCTCGGCTCCGGAAGAGGCTCTTGATCCTCTGGTGACAACCTTGCTGGCACTGGCCGGTTTAAACCATGAGAGCATGATGCGGGGTATGGGCTGGCGCTTTCTGGAGATGGGTAGAACTCTGGAAAAATCCTATCAAATGACAAGTCTGTTGCAGTCATCGCTGGTTGTTGAGTTGGATGAAAGTGATCAAGCTACAGTGCTAGAGTCTGTGTTGCTCAGTTTCGAAATGCTAGTTTCCTACCGTCGTCGTTATCGCTCTCGAGTCGAGGTGAAAAGCGGCTTGCAGCTGTTGATGATTGATCAAAGTAATCCGCGCTCCCTGCAATTTCAGCTATCGGCCCTGAAGGATCATATTCATGGCCTACCCGAAGCCGATCGGTCGATAGGCTTGCCCCCAGAGGGGCGATGTACGCTCGAAGCCCTAACGGCAGTGCAATTGGCAGATCTGGCGCAGTTGGTAGCCTGCAAAGAAGGTACTTATTTACGCGCCCGGCTTGATCAATTACTCAACAGGGTGCAGGAGCTGTTAGAAACAACGGCGACGCTAATCAGCGATAAGTACTTTGATCATAAGACAGCTCATCAGCAGCTGGTTACCGATCGTTGGGAGGATGACTAGTGCTCTATCGCATCAAGCACATAACCCATTATAAGTATGATCAGCCGGTGACCTTATGTTACAACCATGCTCACTTGATGCCTCGAGATACGGATTACCAGCGCTGTCTTGAGAGTCATATCAGCATTACGCCGTACCCGGTGAGTGTGCATCAAAGTACTGACTATTTTGGTAATAAAGTCAGCTTCTTTTCTGTCGAAAATAAGCACAGTAGTCTGGAAATAGTGGTCGATAGTACCGTGAGTTTAAATGGTGAACGAATTGATCCGGGTGTTGATCTGGATTTCGGCAATACCTGCGCTCAGGCGCGGGAGAAAATGCACAGTCAACAAGACGAAGAAACGCTGCTGGCTCGGGAGTTTGTGCTGAATTCGCCAATGATTAAAGCTTCCGATGCTTTGAGGGACTACGCCACACCCTCTTTTCGCGATAATGTGTCGTTACTGAGTGCTGCTCGTGATTTAACTCGGCGTATTTACACTGATTTTACCTACGACCCTGAGTCAACGACGGTGGCAACCCCTCTTCAGCAGGTACTGGAACAGCGCCGTGGTGTTTGCCAGGATTTTGCCCATCTTGCTATCGGCTGTCTGCGTGCCCAGGGCTTCCCGGCGCGCTATGTTAGTGGCTATCTTGAAACGTTACCCCCGCCGGGACAAAAAAAACAAATTGGCTCCGATGCTTCCCACGCCTGGTTTTCTGTTTACTCGCCGGGGGAAGGCTGGTTTGAGTTTGATCCGACCAATGACAATGTGCCGACTGAACAACACATTACCACCGCCTGGGGGCGGGATTACTCGGATGTAACCCCCTTGAGTGGTGTGATTTTTGAGGGTGGTGATTCCCAGATCCTGTCGGTTTCGGTCGATGTGCAGCGCTTAAAGGGTTGATGTCGAGACGCGGTGTGATTTGCCGCTCACAGAATATTCTTTAACCCTCGAGAAATACTGCCGAGCTCATGGCCGTTTTTATACTTATGTTGTAGCTTTTGCGGTGCTTAGCGGCGGCATGGATGAGTTGCTTTTTTAAATACACAATTTAGAGGTCTGAGCCTAGTCGGGAGTCACGTCCCGCCTAGGTTTTTGTGTTTGGGTCTTCTATACTGCCAAGCTCAGAATATTAATTTTGGTTTATAAGCCTTGTTTGTTGAGCTTACCCTCAATCAATAAATGAGCTGGTTTTTTTTGGTGCCTGCCGCTATTTAACTCCGCCTCATTTTAAGTGACTCTCCAGATTGTGTTGTTTCGCAGCAGTGATTGTTAACGACTTGGCGAACCGTTTTATTTATCAAGTAATGAGGAAAAACTATGAGTGACTCACAAACGACAACACTCGACGCAGTGATTGTCGGCACTGGCATGGCCGGTTTATATATGATTAAACGCCTTAATGATCGGGGTTTGAATATCCAAGCTGTTGAGGCCGGCTCCGGCGTTGGTGGTGCCTGGTATTGGAACCGCTACCCAGGGTGTCGTGCCGATTTACCGATTATTGAATATTCCTACTCTTTCTCGAAAGAACTGGAGCAGGAGTGGGACTGGACGGAAGTGATGGCCGGTCAGCCCGAAATCGAAAAATACCTGAACCACACGGCAGATCGCTTTGACCTGCGTAAGGACATTAAATTTAATACCAAGGTTACTGACGCCATTTATGACGAAGCCGCCAATATCTGGACGGTCACCACTGACCAGGGCGACGTCTATAAAGCAAAGTACTGCATCATGGCGACAGGTTGTTTGAACGAACCGAACTACCCGGGCTTTAAAAATGCCGATTCATTCAAAGGTGATATTTACCACACGGCGCAATGGCCACGTGAAGGTGTTGATCTGACCGGTAAGCGCGTCGCAATTATTGGTTGTGGTTCTTCCGGGGTACAGGCTATTCCCCAGATCGCCAAGCAGGCTAAAGAACTCATTGCTTTCCAGCGTAGCCCGATTTATACCTTTCCGGCTAAAAACGCACCAATGAACCCCGATTTCCTGGCCCAGGCCAAGGCTGACTACGACGACATTCGCGAGCAGCAACGCAATAATGAAATGGGTATTTGTAACTACCGAGGACCGAAAAAGCCTAAAGATCCAAATGCTGCACCGACGCCCAGGCCCAGTAAGAAAATCATGGATATCACGCCGGAGCAGCGTAAGCAGGAAATTGAAGATTTCGGTATTAACGTGCTGACCCTGTATGTCGACACCTATTACAACGCTGAAGCGAATGAGATTGCTTGTGAGCTTTATCGTGAGTTTTTGCAGGACTACCTTGGCGACGCTCAAAAAGCCGATGCCCTGTCACCGAAAAACTACCCTCTGCACTGTAAGCGTCCGGTTATTGATACCGAGTACTACGCAGCTTTTAAACGAGACAATGTCTCCATCGTCGATCTGCGTGAAACGTCTGTCGAAGAGGTGACACCTACTGGCTTGCGCACTACCGATGCTGAATATGAGTTTGATGTGCTGATTTATGCCACCGGCTTTGACGCCATGACCGGCACCATCAAACGTTTGAATATTCGTGGACGTGACAATCAGCTATTGGCTGATCAGTGGAAAGAAGGCCCGCGCATGTATATGGGTTTACAGAGTGTAGGCTTCCCCAATTTCTTTACTGTTACTGGTCCCGGTAGCCCCTCAGTAGTTAGTAATGTACTGCACTCGATTGAGCAACACGTAGAGTGGATTGATAACTGTATTGCCTATTTACAGGAAAACAATGTTAAAACTATTGAACCTGAGCTTGCAGCACAAGACGCCTGGGTTGAGCATGTTAACAAGGCGGCCGAAGGCTCCATGATGACGGCGCCAACCTGTAATTCATGGTATCTCGGTACTAACGTTGAAGGTAAGCCTCGGGGCTTTATGCCTTATCTGGCGGGCACCAAGACTTACCGCGAAGAGTGTGAAGAGGTAGTCGAGAAGGGTTATGAGGGTTTTAAGCTAGAAACAGCTTAAAACCAAATATGGCCCCTATTTAATTTGGGTTACGCTATAAAAAAGGTCGCAATTGCGGCCTTTTTTATAGCAGTTATTCGCGTATTACCGCGCTCTTAGACAGGTAGTTGGCGTTGCATAATCTGTGCAAAGCTCTCTAGAACACTTAAAGTTAAACCCCAGATAACATCTTCTTCATAGCGAATACCGGGGTAAGTCATCCCTGAGCCAGCCATGGGATACTCCAGTTCCGTTGCAGAGCTTTGTTTGAACAGGTGGCGCATCGGCACCCAGAAGACATGGGCGACTTCGTCCGGCTCGCGAGCAAAGACAGTCGCTTTCTCATCTATACCTATGTGGTAAATAAACGGTGATAACACTAAATTTCGAGTGGCAACCTGACGCGTGGGTAGGGGGCCTACGCGATGGCTCACTGAAAGTTTAAGGCCGACCTCTTCATGGGTTTCTCGTTCAGCGACAGAGTGAGCATCTCTATCGCAGCTGTCAGCTTTGCCACCGGGGAAAGCCACCTGCCCCGACCAGGGGTCGCCCACACGCTCGGCACGGCGAATAAAACAAACCTCCAGATCCTTTTCTTCACCAGAGAGAATCATGGCCACTGCGGCTTGTCTTGAAGTGGCTTTAAATTTGGCGGGTTTATGCTGGCGAGCATCTAGGGCGCCGCGAATTTCATCAAGTGTAATCATTGCCTAAGGGTGTCTTTTATTGACGTAAACGTCAACTGAGATGTGTATCTGGTTCCGTTTCAGCGAGATCTCTTGTCATTTTATGCTAAGTTGATCTTCGTCACAGGGCAGTGTTGGCGCTGTTTGTTTTTGCAGGGGCTGGCTCTATACTGGTGTTCGATTAACTTTAGTCTTCAGCTGTTAGCTCAGCCGGATTCGAATAGCGTTGGATAATGGACTAATATTAGCAGGCAGGTTTTCCCGCGTGCAAAGCCCCTGGAGGAGCTGATTGTGACACTAGAAACGATGAAAAATATGAAGGTATTACGTGCTCTGGCAATAACAGCAGCCTTACTTATTTGTCAGCCAGCCTGGAGTTCTGAATCGAACCCGCATGGGCCTAGTGGCCTTGATATGGCGGCAGACCTGCTCATTGGTCGGCCGGCACTACTGGCAACGACCATTGTCGGTTCCGCTGTTTGGTTAGTTGCCCTGCCTTTTTCTGCGTTGGGTGGCAATGTTGAAGAATCGGCTGAAGCTTTGGTGGTTGGGCCTGCCAGAGCAACGTTCGTCCGCTGCCTTGGCTGCTCAGCGAATACCTACCAGGGTGAAGAGTAATTAGTGTTAGCGGCGGTGTCTTACTGTCCCTACTTTTCAGGTTTTTTTACTAAGCAGTTTTAGACTGGTTCGATAAACCTGTTTCGGTAATGTGTCTTTATAAGGGCCTTCTAAGCCCTTTTTTTGGTGGTTCTTCCGCTGGCCCGGCAAAACACTGAGCAATTGCCATCCACTGTTTTGCGGGTTCTCCAGCAACGCTTAGTGTAGTGTCGGCAATGTTACGTACCTGGGTTACGACCTGGCAAAACTCCACGGCGTCACCACTAATTTTATTGTCGTCTTGCTCCGCATTCCATGCCCAAAGTTTGCCTGAGGGCGCTTGCAAGCTGATATAGGGCGGGGGGCCGGGCGGGGTTGAGCCACGATTGATGAAAGTCCACTGGTAGGTTTTTACACCAATGGTT
>JBFHDT010000170.1:0-5501 GCA_041584575.1 Porticoccaceae bacterium | reverse complement strand
GCGCTATGGTGCCTTTGGGTGGGCGGGTTAAAAATGGAACCCTTCTTGGCATCGTCGCTGACCCCTTTGGCGAAAGAGAAGTTGAGATCACCGCAACATTTAGTGGCATTGTCATTGGGCGAACCAACTTGCCTCTGGTCAACGAGGGCGATGCGCTGTACCACATCGCCCGTTTTGAAGACATTAAAGAAATTGAAGCCAAAGTTGATGAGTTTCAGGAGGAGCATTCGCCTGAGCCAATATCCGCCCCTCACTCTGAGAGCCCTATTATCTAATAGCTTTAACGCCTTAAGATTCATAACAAACACATCTCTCCCCAACCAGGTTCTTTCGGGGAGAGGTAAAAGGCGAAGGCAAGTCTTTCAGCACCCTTACCACTGCGCTTTTTCATCTCTTTACGCCCTCGTCAAAAAAACGGCCCGGTCACGTAAACAATCCGTCCACCATTGAAATATTCAAATACGCCTGTTCTTGGCATCTACTTGACAACCTCGGCTAGCCACTTCGCATTTACGCAATTCACCTGGCCGCTACTATTGAAATCACCCACGGGCGATTTTGGGGAGGCTCAGCATAAGGCCTCTCGCTTCAACCAAAGAAGATGACCATCGGAAGCATTACCAATAAAGAGCATCTGCTTAAGATAGATCAACTTCACCTGCACCATAATTATGACCCTTCTTACTATCGTACTGTACGATCAATAAAAATGAAGACCAGCTTGCTTTATCGACGATGGGTAAACCCCAGGAGAATGCAATGGCAAAATTGACTTTTTACAGTGCAACAGAAGGGATAACAGGCTCCGCTTATCTCATCGAAACCAAACACGCCACGATATTGATGTAAAGAAAGATGTTGATTGGCTCGTCCCAGGGTTGTCCGTTTGATGGAGCCACTACCAAGGTGATACTTCAAGTGACGTTGATTCACCAGAGTTGATTCAATATCACGGAAGCTTGAGCGTCCACTTAGCTGGGCTGCCGACATCGCAATAAACTGTGTCCAACGACTCATGGCGTCTCTGCGACGTGCACCATCATGCTTTTTGGCAAGTGATGAGTATTCATATCGTGGAATGATTTTTAGAACCTAAGAGAACCCAGTGCTATGACGGCCCAAGGCCTAAGTCCTCTTGTCATTACAGTGTTTGCTGACACTTATCTTGTGTCAAAACTTACTGGCTATTTTCTTGAAGCCTTCGCGAATTTCCGCACCCAGTAACCGGGCCGCGGCACCAATTTCCTGAGAAGCTTCACCGGTGGCACGACCGATTTCGTTGACCCGCGCATCAAGTTTTTCGATTTTTGCCTCAAGCTTTTCCCACTCGTCGCCGACTTCCATTTTAGCCAGGTACAACCGTACCTGTAACTCATCACGCTCCTTTTTAAGCTCACTGAGCAAGTTGTGTAGACTGTTTTTAATATCATTCATTGGGCAAGGCACTCCTAGGTAATCCATACGACATTGTCTGCGGATATCGACCCAATATAGACGAATATCCGGGCTTGGCATTGATCTCGAACAGCCTGTCGGCGAATATATATAAAATCCTCACGGCCGCTTGTGCCGGCTGCATTAAAACCAGCCGCGGCGACGGAACAAAACCAGCATCAGCGTGGTGATGGTAATCATAACGAGCCAGACCAGCGGATATCCATAGCGCCAGCCCAGCTCTGGCATACTGAGCGGCCCGCTCGCGCGATCAAAGTTCATACCATAAATACCGACAACAAAGGTCAGCGGTATAAAGATGGTGGCAATAACGGTCAACACCCGCATAACATCGTTCATACGATTACTAACGCTCGATAAATATATGTCCAGCATACCGCTGGTCATGTCGCGATAGGTCTCCAGCAGATCCATTACCTGGATGGTATGGTCGTAACAATCGCGTAGGTAGATGAGTGTACTTTCATGCACCAGTGGCAGCTCATCCCGCAGCAACTGATTAACCACCTCACGTTGCGGCCATAGCATGTGCCTCAGAAGTATTAGCTCGCGTTTCATGGTATGGATATTTTCCAGAACATCGCCATTTGTCGCGCGCAAAATTTGTTCTTCCAGCTCCTCAAGCTGGAATCCAAAACTCTCCAGCACGGGGAAGCCCTGATCAACGATCAGGTCCAGTAAGACATACAACAAGAAGTCGCTGCCTCTGTCCCGCAGGCGACTACCCTTGTCATGTAAGCGCTTTAAGATCGGCGCAAAGGCGGCGAACTCCCCCTCGTAAAAACTAATCAGGAAACCCTTGCTCAGAAACAAACTCACCTGGTGAACCTCGACGAGGCCGGCCTCCATAACCGGCAGACCCATGACCACAAACAGTTGATCGTCGAAAGGCTCGATTTTTGGTCGTTGCCCGATATTTAACACGTCCTCTAGCGCGAGTGTATGCAGATTGAACGCCGTACCAAGTTCGGCCAGTGCAGCCTGGGTGGGATGCCCCTGAACATGAATCCAAGTGACAGAGTCGCGGTCGAAGTAGGCCCCGCACTCGCCAGCATCGATGTCGTCGCGAACCGTGATGTCCTCCGCGTCGTAATCAATAAGTCTGATGTGCAGTCGCGTCGCCACGTCCACAGGCATTTCCACCAACGTGCCCGGTGGCGTACCTGGCGGATGGTAACGCTTGGTAAAAAATGCCATGTGTTGGAATCCTCCTGCGGGTTTGGTTAAAAAAAAACCTTAGCGTTAGTGGCGCGATAAAACAATACCTGGAATCGAGCGATCCCCGTCAGCAAAAACTACGGGAATACCTATTTCCTGATAATTACGATAGGCACCTGGCTAGCCACTGCACATCTGAGCGATTCACCTGACTGGTCTTATTGAAGTCATCCACGACGCCCCCTTAGAGGTTCTCGGCAAGATAAAAATCACTAGCGCCACACAAACATGACGACTATTCGAAACACTGCCAATGAATAGGATCTGTTAAAGATAGATCAACTTCACATACTTTATAATTAGTTATGCTTCCCACTATCGTACTGTACGATCAATAAAAATGAAGACCAGCTTGCTTTATCGACGATGGGTAAACCCCAGGAGAATGCAATGGCAAAATTGACTTTTTACGGTGCAACAGAAGGGGTAACAGGCTCCGCTTATCTCATCGAAACTGACCACGCCACTATATTGATGGAGTGTGGCCTTTTCCAGGGGAGGCGCGAGGAGGAAGAAGCCAACAAAAAACCGTTTCCATTCAATATCACTGACCTGGATGCGGTGGTGTTATCACACGCACATCTGGATCACTCCGGACGACTGCCAAAGCTGGTCGCCGATGGCTACAGTGGTCCGGTATATATGACCACCCCAACTGCTGAGTTAATCGAAATTTTGCTCAAAGATGCCGCCTTTCTCCAACTGCGTGATGCGCAGTGGGAGAGCAAGCGTCGCCGCCGTTCTGGCAAAGCGGATATCGAGCCGCTATATACCATTGAAGATGTAGAAGCTGCTCTGGCACTCTGCGAAGGCCTAGCCTACGGGCAGCGTCATTCGGTGGCTAAAGGCATTGATGTCTGCTACCGCGATGCTGGCCACATCCTGGGCTCTGCCATTGTCGAATTGTTTATCACCGAAGGGGGAAATGAAAAAAAACTGGTGTTTTCGGGCGATCTAGGAAATAGCTGTGCCGCACTATTGCGTGATCCAGAAATTGTTAAAACGGCCGATGTTTTAATGCTGGAATCCACCTATGGAGATCGCGATCACCGGTCAATGGACGAGACTCTGGAAGAATTCGAAAATATCCTTACAAAAGCATCAGAGAACGGCGGTAATATTCTTATCCCTTCATTCGCTGTAGGCCGCACTCAGGAGATTATTTTTCGTCTTGGCGAGCTCTATCAAAAAGGTAAATTGAGGCATCAGGCCGTCTATCTTGACAGTCCCATGGCCATTGCCACCACCGAGGTCTACCACCGGTTTCAGAATGTATTTAACAGCGAAGATAGCGCTGCTTTGCGCCAGGGAAAATCCGGCAGTCTGCATAGGTTTCTGCCGGTGCTACGTTATTCCCGTACCACAGCAGAATCCATGGCCCTCAATAATATTAAGGAGGGCGCTATCATTATAGCGGGCAGCGGTATGTGCAACGGCGGCCGTATCCGCCACCACTTCAAGCACAACCTATGGCGGCGCAATGCCCATGTCATTATTGTCGGCTTTCAGGCCATGGGTACGCCTGGCCGCGCACTGGTTGATGGTGCTAAAACCTTCCGCATCGGCGGCGATGAAATCGCTGTGAACGCCGCCATTCATACCTTAGGGGGTTTTTCTGCGCATGCCAGCCAGTCGCAACTTATCGATTGGATAAAGAACTTCAGCGAATCTCGTCCCAAACTGTATCTTATTCATGGTGAGCCTAATGCGAAAACAGCATTACATGAGCGTCTTGCTGATGAGGGATGGGCGGCGGAGATCCCCCATTACGGCGACAGTATTTCATTATAGATATTTCAAACGAGAAATTGAGTAAGCACTTATGACTAAACCCAAGGGATTTCAACAGGTTTTTCCCTCTGCAGGCGACGACGTTGGCACCGCCAAATTAGCACCGGACACCGCTCAAACACGCTCGCCATCTTATCGATTAGCCTATACGGATACAGACTTCCTGCTCCGCGATGAACTGCGCCCGGTGCGACTCCAGTTAGAGCTGCTCAAGCCGGAATTATTGCAGCAGGAAAATGGTATTCACTCGACAGTCGTTATTTTTGGCAGCACACGTATACCCGATGCTGAAACCGCCACTAAACGTTTGCAAAAGGCAGAAACCGAGTCCGCAGCCAGACCGGGAAATTCGGCCCTATTGCGTAAAGTAGCGGTTGCCCGTCGAGTTCTCGACAAAGCCCGTTATTACGACGAGGCGCGAGAATTGGGTCGCCTGATCACCACCGCTTCCCAGCATAACGACACAGAACAATGTCAATTAGTGGTCATTACTGGTGGTGGCCCAGGTATTATGGAGGGGGCTAATCGAGGTGCATTTGATGCTGGAGGAAAGAGTATCGGCCTGAATATCGTCTTGCCGATGGAGCAATCGCCTAACCCTTACGTTACACCGGAATTGTGTTTTCAATTCCATTATTTTGCCATTCGCAAGATGCAGTTTTTGATGCGCGCACGTGCCCTCGTGGCTTTCCCAGGTGGCTTTGGCACCCTCGATGAACTCTTTGAAACGCTGACATTAATCCAGACAAAAAAGGTCAAGCCGGTACCCATATTATTATTTGGCAAAGAATACTGGCAGCGTATTATTAATTTTGACGCACTCGTGGAGGAAGGCACTATCGACCCCGAAGACCTGAATCTATTTCAGTATGTCGAAACCGCGCAAGAAGCCTGGGAGGCTATCAGGACATTTTCTGTGCAAGGGACAACATAAAATAATCCTGAGCAAAGCCCTTACCCATGCCCCTCAATCAGCCCAGGCGAGGTCATTTCCAAGCAAACCTGTCTTCAAATAACACGTGCACAATCGTTTACTC
>JBFHDT010000169.1:0-5515 GCA_041584575.1 Porticoccaceae bacterium | reverse complement strand
TGTCGGCTGTAATGCCGCCGGCACCGTGTAAAAAGAATAAATCCGGGCCACTGCCGCCCTCGATTAAATGAATGTCGGCGCGGGGCGCGTTAAATGTACGTAGTTTCATGCTTACTGTTTCCATGATCAGGCCCCCCCGGTTGTTGGCTTGCGATCAGAGACTGGCCCCGGTGTCGCCCTTTTTTCCAGGGGTGTTGGCCAAAAGCGGCTGTCATCGGCGTAATCGGGCCACATATTGCGCAGCTTGGGCATGACTTGTTCAGCAAACAATTGGGTTGAGTATTTGGTTTTATCCATCGGCATATCGCCGACATGCATAAGGCAGAAAATATTGCCAACATTGAGCCCCTTGATCAGATCCTCCATACGCTCGCGTACGGTGTCGGGGCTACCGGCAATCACATAACCTTCATCAACCAGCTGTTTCCAGGGCATGTGAGCAGCTTCACCGAGATCGGGGCTGAACTGCGACAGGGCCCCGGCTTTTATGGTTTTAATGGTGCGATAGCCCGGTGCATCGGCAAAGCCGGGGGCAACGTGCAGGCAACGATTAAAGAAATAGCTGACGTGATCTTTGTACAGCCTTTCTGCCTCGGCATCGGTGTCGGCGACACAAATGGTTTGGGCAAAGCCCGCGCGGTAGGGCGACTCGTCTGGCTCGTTGCGTTCTGTCAGCCTGTCCCAATAACCTTGTAACAAGGCCTTGGCGCGGATGTAGCCCGAGAAGCTCAAATAAGAATAGGAGTAGGTATTGTCGAGACAAAAGTCGTAAGTCTCAACCGAGCCGCCACCGGGTACGTGGATGGGTGGTGGGTTCTGGATTGGCTTGGGCCAGGTGTTCACATAGCGCAGCTTGGTATAGCGGCCATTCCAGGCGAAGGGCTCGGGGTCAGACCAGGCGCGTTTGATTAAATCGTGAGCTTCTTGATAGCGCTCACGGCTGAGTGCCGGAATATCACCGTAGCAGTAGTTGATATCCATAGACGAGCCAACGGGGAACCCCGCCACCAAACGTCCGCCGGTAATGACGTCAAGCATGGCAAACTCTTCCGCTACCCGAGTCGGTGGATTGTAGAGACCCAGGGAGTTGCCGAGTACCACAATGGCGGCATTAAGGGCGCGTCGCGAAATGGCTGCGGCAATAATATTCGGCGAAGGCATTAGGCCATAGGCATTTTGGTGGTGCTCGTTAACACCGATGCCGTCAAAGCCGAGGGAGTCGGCGTATTCGAGCATGTCCATATAGTCGTTATAGACGTCATGACCCTTCACCGGATCGTAAAGTTTGGAATCAATATCGACCCATACAGATTTATGCTTTTGTCGGAAATCCGCTGGCAAGTGGGGCCAGGGCATTAGGTTAAACCAGGTGAATTTCATCGTGTTTCCCTATCAGTTGATAATAATTATTAGTCTGAAAAGGCGTTGAATAGCGTTGTAGTACGCATTCGGACAGGAGAATAATACCGGCTAAAGAAAGGTCAATCTATTGTCATAACGTGCAATTTGTGACCGCCCCAGCAGCGGAAGCTGGGGTGAGCAAGGGCGTACTAACAGCGTGTACTAAGGCGTACAAAAAGAGCTTTAAGTTGCAGCATCCGTTTTGCTGGCCAGACGGTCGATAGTATTGAGGAAAACCTCAGTCGCCTGACCCCCACTGAGTATAAACTGCCCATCCAGGCTAAATGAGGGCACGCTGCTGATGCCCTGTTGGCGGGAGAACGCAATCAGTTTTTGTACATCATCCGTGCCCTCGTCGCTATTTAAGTAAGTGCTTACTCTCTCTTTAGCCATTCCAGCTTGGTCAGCAATAGTGCTGAGTGTCTGCGTATCGCCGATATCGCGGTTGTCACAGAAGTAGGCCTGGAAGAGTGCTTCACTGAGGGCGTTTTGTAGCTCTGAACCACCCTCTTGAAAAGCAAGGTGGAGCAAGCGGTGGGCTTTCAGTGTGTTCGCGCCGCGCTCTATGCCCTCAAGGTTCATACGAATCCCAGAGGCATTAGCGGCCTGAGTGATTTGGGCGAACATCATTTGGATGCGTGCTTTACCGTATTTACCTTCGATGGTTTCAATATAGTTATAACCCTCAAGTGGCGCCTCCGGGTGAAGCTGGTAGGGAAACCATTGCACTTCAAAGTCGATATCGGGGCGCTGGGCCATCGCCGCTTCAAGGTTTTTTTTGCCGATGTAGCACCAGGGGCAAACCACATCCGAAATAATATCAATTTTCATCGCATTAGCCTTCTTTGGGTCGTATTAAAAGTCGTTTTGAGTGTTGTCCTGCGGTAGAGGATGACATAGCGCAGCAGGTTTTGTTAAATAGACCGCTAAAAAATAAACCTGAGGCAGGCATTCCATGGCAACTTTACAAGGAATCGCTTATCGGCTGAAGTCGAAAGGTGAAATGTACGAGCGTAGTAATACGGCAGTAACGCCTGAAAAGGGTGTTGCAAATGATTACCGGGGCCACCCCCATAACCGGCAAGTGACTGTGCTTAGTGTTGACGATTGGCAGCGGGCCTGTGACGAGCTGGGTGCTGATCTACATTGGACCACTCGCCGCGCGAATTTACTGGTTGAGGGCATCAGTTTTAGTCCCGCCTCGGTTGGCGACATTGTTCAAATTGGCGACCTGCGCTTGCAAATTACCCGCGAGACTGACCCCTGCCGGCGGATGGAAGATGCGAAACCGGGTTTGATGAAAGCCCTTACCCCCGACTGGCGTGGCGGGGCTTGCTGTCGCGTGATCAGTGGTGGTGAGATTGCTGTGGGAGATAGTGTTGAGCTTGTACCCCACCGTTAATAATAGGGATACAGAAAAACAGGAAAGGCAGCTCCCCATCACGAAAACGCTAGTACCGAACATACCAGTACCGAACATGACTATTTTGGTAGACTTGTTTTAAAGTCAATGGAATATAAACAAAATAATAAGGTGATCAAATTATGGCTAATTCAAAGGTTACTGAATCAACAGTATTATCGGACTTCGATACCAGTGCTATTGAGTGGATACACTTTGAGGAAGACTCCCGTTTTGATTATCCAATCAATTATTCCATCGGTATTTTGGGAGCATCGCCGGAGGTGGGTACGGTCGATTTTCTGGGCAGGTGGGCCCCCAATGCTTATTGCCATAGGCATCGTCACCTGGGCGCTACTACCTCATTAATCCTCGAAGGCGAGCAGCATACGGTCGAGACAATTAATGGCGAGTCGGTTCACTCAGTGCGCAAGGCGGGGGACTATGCGCAAAAACCCGGCGGTGAAGCCCATATGGAATATGCAGGTGCAGAGGGCTCACTGGTGTTTTTTAGTATGAAAGCCGTGGATGGTAAGATATTCGAAGTACTGGCTAATGACGAAAGCGTGCTCAAGGCCACCAGTTATGAAGATTTCGTGGCGGGTACACTGTAGTTCTATAGATCATCCCCGGAAGTAGGCAGAAAACCTGCCACCATAGAGATTATCAGTTTTAGTCCCGCCTCAATTGGCGATTTACGCTGACAAATTACCCGCGAGACTGACCCCTGTCGGCGGATGGAAAAAACAAAACCGGGCTTGAAGAAAACCCTTACCCCCGACTGGCGTGGCGGGCCTTTCTGCCGTGTGATCAGTGGTGGTGAGATTGCAGTGGGTGACAGTGTTGAGCTGATACTCCAGCGCCAATCAGTAGCACAGTTAATTATTAGAGGGTAAGTAAACGAAGGAAGGGTCGGTCTTCTCTAGGAAAGCCAGTGCCGAAAACGACTGGTACTGGCCTTGCACCAAGCTACACTACACCGATGAATGGCCCCCTGACTCCGCTGCAGATTGAGCGATACCGTAAAGCGCGTTTAAGCCGCGATGCCCGTTTCGATGGCTTGTTTTTTGTCGGCGTTACGACCACGGGGATTTTCTGTCGCCCCATTTGCCCTGCCAGGGCCCCGAAAGAAAGCAATGTGAGGTATTACCCAAGTGCCTTAAGCGCCATGCAGGTAGGGCTGCGCCCTTGTCTACGTTGTCGGCCCGAATCGGCACCGGGTTCTCCCGCCTGGCAAGGTGTGCAGACAACCCTGGCTCGCGCTGTAAGGTTAATTGATGCCGGGGAATGGCGAGGGCAAAGCTTGCCGCAATTTGCCGCTCGCCTTGGTGTCAGCGATCGTTATCTGCGCAAGCTTTTTCAGCAACACCTGGGTATTTCGCCCTTAAAATACGCCAATTTTCGCAGGGTGCTATTCGCCAAACAATTATTGCAGCAAACAGGCCTACAGATTGCCTATGTCGCACATATGGCGGGTTTTGGCAGTACCCGGCGCTTCAATGCGGTGTTTGCTGAACTGCTCAGGGTAACGCCACAGCAAGTACGCGGCGTGCAAAAACGTGGGAGTGTGGCAGATAATTGTTTGAGTGTTTTACTCAGCTACCGGCCGCCTTATGACTGGCAGGGTGTGAGAGATTTTTATCGCACCCGGCAAATTGCGGGTTTAGAGCTTGTTACCGATAACAGCTACAGCCGCAGTTTTAGTTATGAAAAAGGCTGTGGTATTTTTAAGGCGACTCACTTGCCAGAGAAAAACAGCTTTCGCATTGAGCTAAGCATGACCCGACCCGAACATGCCCTGGCGATTATTCAACGCATCCGCGACTTGCTCGACCTTGATGCTGATACCACGGTTATCGCCAGCCACCTTAGGGCTAATGTCACTTTTGCGACCCTGGAGAGTACGGGACTTCGCCTGCCTGGTCTGTGGTCTTCTTTCGAGGCAGGTGTAAGAGCGATATTGGGCCAGCAGGTGTCGGTCAAAGCGGCGCATAAACTGGTGTCGCGCCTGGTTGCCGTCTTGGGTCAAACCTTGCCCGCTACCACCGTGGGGGGTGAAATGCCCAATGTGTTGTTTCCCGAGCCCGCTGCGGTGGCAGGCTCTAATCTTGAGTTTCTCGCCATGCCAAATAAGCGTCGTCAGGCATTGCGTCTATTGGCGGAGCATATACTGAAAATTAGTGAGGCTTCTGCCTCTTGTCATGGGCCGGAAAGTGCTGGTTTGAAAGGTGCTCCTCAGGAAAATACTGGGGCCTACGAGGACTGGTTGGCGATCCCGGGTATTGGCCCGTGGACGGTGCAATACACAGCGTTTCGCAGGGGCCACCCCGATGTTTTTTTGACTGGCGACCTCGGTGTCAAAAACGCTTTAAAAAAACTGGCGATGAAAGATGAAAATCAGCCCGCAGTTGATGCGGATACAGTCAGCCCCTGGGGCAGCTACGCGACACTATTATTGTGGCAAAGCCTCTCTGGTGATACCGGCGACAATTCCCAAAATATAAATGTTGAGGTTGCTACATGACACTCGAAGATAAGCGACAGAAAATAGTATGGGCCGCTATGGAGAGCCCGATTGGTCGGTTGCTTGTTTTCGCCGATGGGCACGGTATTACTGAAATTCGCTTTCGCAATAACAGTTCGCCTTTACCATCAGCACAAGGCGCAGGTAATGAATGGCTAGTGCTGGCTATAGAGCAGTTAAACGCCTAC
>JBFHDT010000168.1:0-5519 GCA_041584575.1 Porticoccaceae bacterium | reverse complement strand
GTGACCGAACAGAACAAAATAGCGCCCGCGATAGGAGCCGCTTTGCTCAATAGCAAATAGATCGGCAGGGGTTTCTAGCACGCACAGCAAGTCGGGCTGGCGACGCTGGTTGGCGCAGATTTCGCACACTGACGCTTCCGTTAGCATACGACAAAGTTGGCAGCGCCCTACTCGCTCAACAGCTTGCTGAATGGAGGTGGATAAGCGACCAGCGGCGCGGGGGTCTTTGTCGAGCAAGTGCAGCGCCATGCGCTGGGCCGACTTGGGGCCAACGCCGGGCAGGCAACGCAGTGCGTCAATTAGCTCGTCAATGACGGGGCCAAACATCAGTTAAAGGCCCTGACGTAAAAACTCAAGCGTAAAACAAACAAATATAAAGCCACAAAAAATCTCATTAAAAAGGCATTTTAAAACCGGCAGGTAAACCCATGCCAGCGGTGAGACCACCCATCATTTCACTGTTTTTAGACTCTATTTTACGGACTGCATCGTTAACGGCGGCCGCTAATAAATCTTCAAGAATTTCTTTATCTTCTGTCAGCAAACTCGGGTCAATCGTCACCTTGCGCACATCGTGACGCCCCGTCATTAGTACCTCAACCATGCCCGCACCGGACTCACCTTTGACCTCGGTATTTTGCACTTCTTCCTGCATCTTCTGCATTTTGCCCTGCATTTCCTGGGCCTGTTTCATCATGTCGTCTAATTTCATGGTTTTCTCCTCATATCATTCACTGCTGTACCTTGCGGTGAGTCGACTCAATTAATAGGGTGCTTGTTAAATTTCTGCCTCAATCAAACTTTAGTCTATTGGCACTACACTGGCTTCGTCCAGCGTTGCGCCAAAGCGCTCTTCCAGTGCTTTAGCTACGGGGTCGTCACGCAGGGATTGCACGGCCTGCGCCTGACGTTCAGCCCGCTTGCGCAAGCGGTATAGATAGGGCGTTTCAAGACTAACCTCGCCAATGACAATTTCAACCTGCACAGCTTGGTTAAAATGTTCACTCAGAGCGTCTGCCAGGCGCTGCTGATAAGCGGGATCATAGACCGCATCGTGGCCTTTCTCCAGACAGAACACCAGGCGCTGGCCCTTGTTTTCTGCAAGTACAGCGTTTTCCTGCAGGACAGAATTAGCCGCCACTGTGGCCAGCAGGCCAGAAATAGGTAGGGCATTGCACAGCACCAGCCAACGATCATTATCCAGACTCCTCAGGGGGTAATCACCCACTTGCGCCAAAGCAGCCTGGCGATTATCGACCGTTGTGAGGGTTACGGGATTTAACTCAGTTTGTTGTTGAGCTATTGGCGCAGCAGTCGGTAGCGCTTTTTCCTGCGGCATTGGCTCAGGCAATGTCTCAACTTTTGGCGTAACCAAACCTGGCGCTGGATTCTCACTCGGCTCTTGCTCGCGAGGCGCTTGGAAAGGTTGCCCTTGAGCAGCTGGCGTCTCATTCTTACAGGCTAAATCAGCCACTGGTTCTACAGTAGATTGCTTACTGGCAGTTTGAGGCTCGGGTTGCGAAAAGGACTCAGCGGTCACATGAGCAACAGGCTTATACGCTGGAGTGGATGGCAAGGCATCGGCCGTCGCATCCAACGTTTCAGGCTTTTTTGCAGGTTCAGCCACCCCCCGAGCAGAGGCGGCATCGGTAGTATTACCTGCTGCAGGCATGTCAACTGGCTGGATCGCAGAAGCATCTTGCTCCTGTGTGATTGGAGCGGGTTTCATCCCGACCTCTGGTGCGGGTTGAAAGGCCAGCAAACGCAGCATCACCATTTCAAAGCCACTGCGCGGATCGGCAGCCAGGGCTAAATCGCGTTTACCGAGCAGGCAAATCTGGTAGTACAGCTGCACCTCTTCGCGGCCAAGGGTGGTCGCCAGCGCCGTAATCATCTGCTGATCGCCAAGGCTATTATCTGCCGCCTCGGGCACCACTTGGGCGATGGCAACACGATGCCACACCGAGAGCATTTCACTCAGAGCCGCAGCAAAATCGGGCGCATGTTCTGCTAGCAAAGCCACCTGCGCCAATACCTGTGCGCTATCACGCTCGGCGAGGGCCTGGCAAATAGCGATAATCCAGCTACGATCAATACTGCCAAGCATTGTGCTCAGTTCAGTCTCGCTGAGCTTGCCGCCGCCGTGGGCAATGGCCTGGTCGGTCAAGCTCAAGGCATCACGCATACTGCCATCGGCGGCACGGCCCAGGGCCCAGAGCGCGGCCTCTTCACAGGGTACTTTCTCTTCACCGAGCACGAACTTCAAGTGCTCAACAATACGTTCGGGGCTAAGGTTTTTTAGATTGAACTGCAGGCAGCGCGACAAAATTGTCACCGGCAATTTCTGTGGATCGGTGGTCGCCAGCAAAAACTTCACATGAGCGGGCGGTTCTTCCAATGTTTTTAACAGCGCATTAAAGCTGTGGGTCGATAACATGTGCACTTCATCGATCAGATAGACTTTGAAGCGCCCGTGGGTAGGCATGTACTGCACGTTATCGAGTAGCTCGCGGGTGTCTTCAACCTTGGTGCGTGACGCCGCATCGACTTCAATCAAATCAATAAAGCGGCCGTCTGCAATTTCAGTGCACGCGCTACACTGACCACAGGGGGTCGAGCTAACGCCCTTTTCACAGTTCAAACACTTGGCGAGAATACGGGCGATAGTGGTTTTACCCACCCCACGAGTACCCGTGAACAAATAGGCGTGGTGCAGACGATCATTGTCAAGGGCATTAATCAGTGCCTGCAGCACGTGCTCCTGCCCCGCCATTTCGGCAAAGGTACGCGGGCGCCACTTGCGGGCCAGCACCTGATAGCTCATCGTTTATTTGCCTCGATAAAATACGGTAAATCGAAAGCGAGCATTATACGGAGATGGGGAGATTCGGATAGCCTATTTAACGAGATCCTTCAGATCTCTCTTTGAGCATCTAACTCAGCGGAAACAGGCAAAGGTGGAATTGGGTGGCGACCCTCATCAGCCACACCCCAGCACATGAAGTATCTGCTACCGTTGCTCCCTTCCGGGCCTGGCGGGGTTTACAGACGTTCATTGCGGGGGGACCGACAAGGGCCACCATAGCGGGGCGGATTATGGTGATTTCGTGGGGCGAATGCAACAGGCTTAAACACATATTCCAAAATGATAAAGATGTAAGGCCTAAGCCCACTTGCCAGTACTCATAGGCAGGCAGAACCAGGGAGGTTTCATCCTTACGCCCATCAAAAAATAGCTTTTCACCAATGGGCTAAAGGGGTCGGCTAGTCACTTAACCAATGAATCGTTTGGTTCACCGCTTCCAGGTGTGTCGCGTCTAGGTGTGTCGCTTATAGCTGATAGATTGGTCGTCTGAGCTGACCCCGTTTTTTCGTTAGCGCCACACGCACCGCTATTCTCCAAAGTCGCCCCTCCCGAAAAATCGACGTCAACCCTCAAACCTTAATGACTGTCAAAAGCTCTTGATTTTAAATACGGCGCTTAATCTTCAGACATTTTGGAAAGCATACTTTTCGCTTTGCGATTGCTTATCTTTTCACTACATAAAATTTCGTCCCCAGACCATGGTTTGTTTTTCATTGACACTGCCAGCAAAAGACCTTTAATTGCTTTTATAGTCTTATCTATAGGTTCAGGGAAAATGTAAAACATCTCTTCAGAATGGCTTGTTCCTATTATGTGCACATAAATATAACGCTCTCTGACTCTTAACAGCCCCTTGTAAATAAAAGGGTTGTCATGATCCAACTCTTGAATCTCAACACCAATAAGGCCATTAAACTTCCTGTATACTCTCCATTTATGGGCGACAATATTCTCATCATCAGAAGTTGAAAACCGGTATGAATAATATTCACCAACGTATGAACGCTTAACTTCAATCAAGTTTGATAGCAATTTAAGCAGCTTATCTATAGAAAAACCGATGACTCCGCCAATAATCGCCCCAGCTATCAATTCATCCCACGCCATTATATTTCTCTTATAATAAAGTAAGGATAGATGGCATTAAGAACTCCATGTATCCAGTTTGACAGTTTATTTTTTGATTTTAACTGGCACTGGTTTTCTCGCCATGATGCACCTCCCTATAAACAAGTGATTTTAAGGTATAACTCGGCCTGTACTGGCCGGAGCAAGAAAAACAAGATTATTTAACCATGTACTTCTAAGTGCTCTATTTAACGTAGAGTAATGAACACTAGAACAATCTGCAATCTCACTCGCACTATAATCGTCCATTCCATAGACCTCGATCCTTGCCGTTTTACTCATCGCTTCTTGCGCCTGGTAATCAGCCAGCCGACTCGTGATATTGAGCGCAGAACTCATTTAAGCTAGCCCAACTCACAGCCTGACAAAACAGCCACTGAAAGCCTTTATACTTTTTACTATTTTAAATGCTCAGGCAAAGCACCAAAAGATCCGACGCTTTCAAGCCACTGCCAGCTAAGGTAGTATCACCTCGAAAATAATCGAATGCGGGCACGTACGCCCACCACTACATGGATACGTTCATGGCCCCATGCTCACCGCTACTGACAAGCAACCCTTCACGCCCACCGCGTTATCTCTCCACCCTACTCTGCGCCATTAGTTGTTTACTGCTTTTCGCCTGCGGCAATGGCGAGAACAATGTAACCAGTGGACTGGCTAGCCAAACCCTGCATTGGGGTAATGGGGCAGAACCCCAGGAGCTTGATCCGCACATCGTTACCGGCCTCCCCGAGCACCATATTATTGTCGGCCTGCTTGAAGGACTGGTGCTGAAAGACCCAGCAACACTAGAGCCCATACCTGGCATGGCCGAGAGCTGGGATATTAGCAACGACGGTAAAACCTATACTTTCCACATCCGCGCCAATGCCCGCTGGTCGAATGGCGACCCGGTGACCAGTGACGACTTTGTCTGGTCATGGTGGCGGGCTCTGCAACCGGCGCTGGGTAATCTTTACGCCTATATGTACTACCCCATTAAAAATGCCGAGGCCTATGCCACCGGCAAGCTCGACGATTTTTCTCAGGTGGGTGTTAAGGCGATTGACACCAAAACCCTCGAAGTCACACTGGCCAACCCAACACCCTATTTCTTGCAATTGCTCGACCACTATTCGATGTTCCCCGTGCATCGCGCCACTGTCGAAAAGTTCGGCGACCCAACCGAGCGCGGCACCCGCTGGACTCGCGCCGGCAATTTCGTGGGCAATGGCCCTTTTATTCTCAAACAGTGGGATTTAAACCGTCTGGTGATGATTGAGAAAAGCCCGACGTATTACGATGCCGATAAAGTGCGGCTCAATGCGATACGTTTTTACCCCACCGAAAATGTCTCGACCGAAGAGCGTATGTTTCGTGCTGGTCAACTCCATGTCACCGGCTCCTTGCCTGCCGACAAAATAGCGGTGTACAAAAAAACCAACCCGCAAGCCCTGCGCATATCACCCTATCTCGGTACGTATTTTTATCGTATTAACACCACCGTTGAGCATCTGACAGACAAACGCATACGCCGTGCATT
>JBFHDT010000167.1:0-5546 GCA_041584575.1 Porticoccaceae bacterium | reverse complement strand
GAAGTATCAACCACTGGACGCCATGACCCCTGTGTTGGCATTCGCGCGACACCGATCGCCGAAGCCATGTTGGCTCTGGTGCTGATGGATCATGTGCTGCGCCATCGCGGACAGAACGGAGATGTCGACAGCCAACTCAAGCCACTGCCGCCTGAAGTTGACGCTGGGGTTTGCGAGTAATTGTTACCCGAGAAAAATAATTTAGCATTACCGTACTGGCGACTTTCCGGGTTTTACTTTTTCTATTTTGCCCTGCTGGGTGGCATGTATCCCTACTGGCCGTTGTATTTGCAACACCTGGGTTTTACGCCGGAGAGAATAGGGCTGCTCTTAGCCGTGCCAATGATCACCAAATTGATCGCGCCCAACCTATGGGCCTGGCTAGGTGACGTTAGCGGCCGTCGTTTGGCGATTCTTCGTCTCGGCTCTTTTCTCGGTTTATTATGCTTTTTAGGTATCACCATCAACCAGAGCTTTTATTGGCTGGCTATTGTCATTGGTGGTTATAGCTTTTTCTGGAATGCCATATTGCCCCAGTTTGAAGTGATCACCCTGGGCTTTTTGCAGGATAAACCCGAGCGCTATAGTCTGGTGAGGGTATGGGGCTCGATTGGTTTTATTCTCGCCGTTCTCGGTGGCGGCTATTATTTTGAACACATTGATATTGCGTTTTTCCCCTGGGTGGGTATTGGTCTTTTGGCCTGCATATTTATCAGTAGTTTATTAATTCCCCCCTCAAATGAAGAGGTGCGCGAGCACAAGCGCGAAAGCCTTTGGCAGGTAGTGCGCCAGCCAACGGTGATTGCTTTTTTAATCGCTGGCACATTACTACAAATGGCTCACGGCGCTTATTACAGTTTTTTCAGTATTTATCTTGAAGAGCTAGGCTTTTCTCGTACCGCAATTGGTTTTTTATGGTCCATTGGCGTGGTTGCAGAAGTTTTAATTTTTATGGTGATGCACACCCTTTTACTCAAGCTCGGCGTGCGCTTTGTACTCATCGCGAGCCTACTGTTGGCGGCTCTGCGCTGGTATATGATCGGCAATGGCGGTGAGTGGTTGTGGCTGCTGATATTCGCCCAATGCTTGCATGCCTTTACTTTTGGCACCTTCCATGCGGCATCGATTGAGTCCATACGTCGCCTGTTTAAAGGCGGCACCCAGGCCGGTGGTCAGGCGCTGTACGGGGCGATTAGTTTTGGTATTGGCGGAGCTAGCGGCTCTTATCTAGCCGGTCATTTTTGGGAGCAGGGGGCGACACGCATTTTTACTGTTGCCTCGGGCTTGTGCCTGTTGGCCGCTTTGGTGGCCTGGTATGGTTTTCGCGATCGGCGTTTGCATCATAGTATTACTAACGCATAAAACATAGTGGTGCTTACGGCGTCGTGTGTCGCCGGAAAAATCACGCGGAGTGAGTTAAGGCATTCGATGAAGAGCACTTAGCTTGCTTTACAAAATAAAAAAATAGACCTTTTAAAAAAGTAGTATGTCAGAAGATTAACCCTTGCACCACAAGCACTGGCACTGTTCGGTTTTTTGCTACTGGCAAGGCTGAGTCACGGCAAAACTTCAGGTTTTTTCGTCGGCGTTATTGAATGTTTTCCTGTCGATAGCAAGTCGGCTTGTCCTCTTGTAGTACTTGTTGTTTAGCAGTGAGCTGATACCGCTAAAAACGAATAGAAATAGCAGTGCTAGAATACCTTTTTGACAATAGTGTCAGCTTCTCAATAAGAAGTGCTAGAAGGCTCTCCGTATTGACAAGAGGCGCATCCATAACTCAATAATTTCGAAGGGGTAAAATGATGACAGATCAACCCAATGCGGTAATGGCCGAATTCTGGAACGGCAATGGTGGAAAAAACTGGGTGAGTCGAGAGGGCAGACTTGAGTCTAGTCTTAAAATTTTTGGACAGCAGGCAATAGAGGCCGGCGACATTCGTCCGGGCCAGCGCATTCTCGATATTGGTTTTGGCTGTGGAGAAACTGCCATTGCTTTAGCCCGTGAGGTGGGGCCTAAGGGGCAGGTGCACGGGGTGGATATTTCGGTCGCTATGGTTGAGGCAGCTGACAAAAAGGCTGAGGTCTGCGGCCTGGATAATATTACTTTTGAGTGTGCCGATGCGCAGACCAATACCTTTGTCGCCAATAACTATGACTTGGTTTTCTCCCGGTTTGGGGTGATGTTTTTTGATGATCCGGTAGGGGCCTTCAAAAATATATACTCTGCTTTAAAACCGGGTGGTCGTCTGGCCTTTATCTGTTGGGCTGGGCGTCATGAAAATGCCTGGGTGACGCTGCCACTGCAAGTGGTGGCTAAACATCTGGAATTACCACCGCCACCGGGTGCCCGTGAGCCCGGGCCTTTTTCCCTCAGTGAAGAAGGGTGTGCGAATGAAATACTCAGTGGCGCGGGTTTCACCAATATAGTGGTCGAGTCATTTGAAACGCCCTTTGTTCTGGGTGAAGATGTTGAGGAGGCACTGAGTTTTCTTATGCACCTGGCGCCGTCAGGCAGTGCTATTAATAATGCTGATATCGATGAGCCAACCCGGGAACGTATTGCTGTTGATATGGCCAAAATGCTCGAGTCATACCAGAGTAATAGCGGTGTCTGTATGGATGCAAAAGCCCTACTGGTTACTGCATACAAGGACAATTAAAGTTATCGATATGGTCTGAATTTCGGTTGGAATCGAAGTCATAAATAAGGTCAATAAAAGGATTAATGAAAATGGATGAATCCACAACAAAGGATGCTCAAAACAATCAGCCCCAAGGCTATTTGCCACCCAAGGTTTGGACGTGGGATGCCGATAGCGGTGGGCGCTGGGCCAGTATTAATCGACCTATTGCGGGTTCAACCCATGAAAAGTTGCTCCCGGTAGGTCAACACCCGATACAGCTTTACTCCCTGGGTACGCCTAACGGTGTGAAGGTGACAGTGATGTTAGAGGAGTTGCTGGCCCTGGGTAAGACTGGGGCGGAGTACGATGCCTACTTAATTGATATCAGCGAGGGAGATCAATTTGGCAGTGGCTTTGTCGAGGTCAACCCTAATTCCAAGATCCCGGCCATGCTTGATTTAAGTGCTAAGTCGCCAACGCGAATTTTTGAGTCCGGTGCCATACTGCTGTACTTAGCAGAAAAATTTGATGCGCTATTGCCCACCGACCTCGCAGAGCGTGCCGAATGTTTGTCGTGGTTGTTCTGGCAAATGGGCAGCGCCCCCTATCTGGGGGGTGGCTTCGGTCATTTTTATGCGTATGCCCCAATCAAAATTGAATACTGTATTGACCGCTATGCGATGGAGGTCAAGCGCCAGTTGGATGTGCTTGATCGTCACCTTGCGGACAAAGAGTATATGTGTGGTGCTGAGTACACGATTGCCGATATCGCTATTTGGCCCTGGTATGGCTTGCTGGTGGTCGGTGGCATCTATGACGCCTCTGAATTTCTCAGTACAGATACGTATAAACACCTTAAACGATGGGCGGAAAAAGTGGCTGCGCGACAGGCAGTACAACGTGGAAGAATGGTGAATTGCACCTGGGGGCCTTTAGAAGGCCAGCTTCACGAACGGCACAACGCTAGTGACTTTTCCAACAAAACCCAGGACAAAATTGAGTCATAAAAAAATTTTAATGCTTCACAAGCCTGCCAATATTATTTGTCAAAATATTGATGCAGTTTATCCATGCCTATTTTGTACTCTGGATATTGACCACACCAATAAGCTGCATGTGGAGGGACGGGTGGATGCCGATGCTATCGGCTTGATTAGCCTCTTTCTATATTATTTGCCCCTCTCTCAGAAACAGACACTATAAAAAGTGTATCGCGTAGGTTTATGACAGTCAGTTGAGGTCAAGCGCTGATAACGCGGGTCTGAGCCACCCGGTGCTGATCAAGGCCTTTTATCACGAGTTTCTCGCCTTACTATGGCTAGTTTTTAGCTGATGGGTATAAGTGGACTGCTGGATCGGTGGTTTATATGACGTCTTGTAAGGTCAGGTGCGAGGCACACTTGGCAATTTTTCAGCCAACACCTATACTGTTTATCTATACAGTATAGGTGTTGATAGTGAATCTGGTGTCTCTTACTCCTGCGTGCGCACGTACGACAGTATTACTTCCTCTTTATCTCAGCCGTGTGGCGGCGGGTTTTCCCAGCCCGGCTGATGATTATCTCGATGATGGGCTGGATCTTAACGAGCATTTAATCGAACACCCCGCAGCGACGTATTTTGCCCGTGCCGAAGGTGATTCAATGATTGAACTGGGTATATTCACCGGCGACCTGTTAATTATTGATCGCGCTGTGCAGGCTGTAGATGGCGATGTGGTGGTGGTTGCCGTTGATGGCCAGCTCACCATTAAGCTGCTGGACATGGCTCACTCCCGCTTGTTGCCGGCCAATAAGTTGTATCGACCCATTGAGATATCGCCAGAGTCTCAGGTTGATATTGAGGGTGTGGTGATTCATGCGGTGCATCATTTAAAGGGTGCGGGCAAGGGCACGAATTTATGATTGGCCTGTGCGATATGCGCAGTTTTTATTGCGCTTGCGAGAAGATATTTCGCCCTGATATTCGCAATAGAGGCATAGTGGTCACATCCAATAATGATGGCGTGGTAGTGGCGCTGGATGACGCCGCCAAAGCGGCGGGTATTAAAAAATTTGAACCCTACTTTAAGCAGCGCCAGTTGATTGAGCGGGCTGGTGTGCTGGCCTTCTCCAGTAACTATGAGCTTTATGGTGAAGTCAGTGCGCGTATTATGGCGACCCTGGCCGAGTTGGTGCCCAGTGGTATCGAGGTCTATTCGATTGATGAATGCTTTGTCGATTTTAGCGCCATCCCCCGTAGCGAATTAAAAGCCTTTGCTGCCATGCTGCGCGATACTATCTGGCGGCAGCAGGGCATAAGAATGGGCGTTTCAATTGCGCCGACAAAAACCCTGGCCAAGCTAGGGCAGTGTGCGACGAAGCTCTTTCCACAGATTGAAGGTGTCTGTGTACTTGAGCATGAAGCGCAATGGCAATGGCTAGCCACACGGGTGGCGGTCGGTGAAGCCTGGGGTATTGGCCGCAAGCTGGCGAGAAAGCTTAAGGCCAGAGGTATGAATACAGTGGCAGATTTGTCACAGATGGCTAAAGCCGATGCCCAAGCCCTGCAGGGCATTACTCTGGCGCGCACGGTGCGCGAGCTACAGGGCGAACCCTGTATTGAGATGGATTGTCAACCGCAGCCTAAACAAAACATTATTTCCAGTCGTTCTTTTGGCCAAAAGCAAACAGACCTGGCACCCCTGCAGGAAGCGGTGAGTCACTACGCGGTGAGAGCGGGAGCTAAACTCAGGGCACAGTCATGCTTGTGCTTTCGCCTCTCTGTCTGGATACAAACCAGTGCCCACGACGCTAAACCTTATGCCGATGAGTTGTCGGTGAGCTTGCCCGGTGGCACGGCCGATAGTCGGGAGCTGTCCCGAACGGCAGTCGCGCTGGTGGCCAAGCTTTATCGGCCAGGTTACAAGTACGCCAAGGCTGG
>JBFHDT010000166.1:0-5547 GCA_041584575.1 Porticoccaceae bacterium | reverse complement strand
CAAAAGTTGCCGCGCGATTCAAGTCCCTCACGTCAGCGACGTCGCTGTCAGGTTACTGGACGCCCACATGGCGTCTATAGAAAATTTGGCCTTTGCCGTAACAAGCTGCGCGAAGCAGCAATGCGTGGCGATGTCCCTGGTCTTGTTAAGGCTAGCTGGTAGAGCCGGGAAGAGGAATTACATATGAGTATGCAAGATCCCTTATCAGATATGTTGACTCGAATTCGCAACGCACATTCGCGAGCTAAAGTCAGCGTTACAATGCCTTCTTCCAAGCTGAAGATAGCCGTCGCCGATGTGCTAAAAGCAGAAGGCTATATCACTAACTACAGTGTTGCAGACGGTAGTAAAGCTGAGCTGAGCATTGAGTTAAAATATTTTGAAGGTCGGCCTGTTATCGAAGAAATTGATCGTTTCAGTCGCCCCGGTTTACGCCGCTACGCCGGTGCCACTGAGTTGCCGAACGTACGCGCTGGTCTTGGTATTGCCATCGTATCCACCAGTAAAGGTGTAATGTCCGACAGCGCAGCACGTAGTGCAGGTGTTGGCGGCGAAGTGCTTTGCACCGTCTTTTAACGGGAACTAACTAAGATGTCTAGAGTAGCAAAAAACCCGGTGTCGATACCTAAAGGTGTCGAGGTTAAGCTGACCGCTGGAGAGATCTCTGTAAAGGGCTCGGGCGGCCAATTGGAGCTTGCTTACAACAACGCTGTTGAAGTGACAGAAGCTGATAATGTTCTTTCTTTCGCTTCTAAAGATGGAAGTCGCAAAGGCTTGAGTCAGGCTGGTACCGTTAGAGCCCTGGTCAACAACATGGTAACGGGGGTCTCAACAGGGTTTGAGAAGAAGTTGCAGTTGATGGGTGTTGGTTATCGTGCTGCTGTACAGGGCAACACGCTTAACCTGACACTTGGGTTTTCTCATCCGGTGTCTTACGAGCTGCCTAAAGGCGTTACAGCTGAAGCCACCAGCCAAACAGATTTGGTGCTGAAGTCAGCAGATAAACAGTTATTAGGCCAGGTTGCTTCTGAAATACGTGCTTACCGTCCACCAGAGCCCTACAAGGGCAAGGGCGTAAGATATACAGATGAGCATGTTGTACGTAAAGAAGCCAAGAAGAAATAGGTTTAAGTGATGAGTGATAAAAAGCAAACAAGATTACGCCGTGCGCGCCGCGGTCGAGCGAAAATACGTGAACTTGGTATGTCTCGGCTTTGCGTAAACCGCACGCCACAGCATATTTATGCCCAGGTCATCGTTGCCAGTGAAATGGGTGACAATGTTGTGGCTACTGCCTCGACACTCGACAAAGCAATCACGGTACAAGGTAGTACTGGTAATAAAGACGCTGCCACCTTGGTAGGTAGTCTTATTGCTGACCGTGCAAAAGCGGCCGGCATAACGACAGTGGCTTTTGATCGTAGTGGTTTTAAATATCACGGCCGAGTAAAGGCCCTGGCTGATGCCGCTCGTGCTGGCGGACTGGAATTTTAAAGGTATACACATGGCAAAGAATAACCAGAGAAACGTTGATCCTAATGAAGGACTAATGGAAAAGTTAGTCGAAGTCAATCGTGTCGCCAAGACAGTTAAAGGCGGTCGTATTTTTGGGTTCACAGCTCTGACTGTGGTCGGGGATGGTAACGGTCGTGTTGGCTTCGGTCGTGGTAAAGCACGTGAAGTACCTTTGGCTATACAAAAAGCCATGGAGGCCGCCCGACGCAACATGATTAGCGTTGGTCTTGATGGCAATACCATTCAATACCCAATTAAAGCGAATCACGGTGCTTCAAAAGTTTACTTGCAACCGGCTTCTGAAGGTACTGGTATTATTGCCGGTGGTGCAATGCGAGCAGTATTAGAACTCGCTGGTGTTCAAAATGTACTTGCCAAATGCTACGGATCCACTAACCCGGTTAACGTTGTTCGCGCCACATTTAAAGGCCTACAGACCATGCGTTCTCCCGAGGATGTTGCTGCTAAACGTGGTAAGTCAGTAGAGCATGTCAGTGAGTAACTCGTTACCCGTAAGAATATTTGGAAAATAGCATGTCTAAAATTAAAGTAACACAAACGCGAAGTACTATCGGCCGCTTGCCGAGTCATAAGAGCTGTATTAAAGGCCTTGGCTTGCGACGTATCGGTCACACTGTTGAGGTAGAAGATACCCCCTCAGTTCGCGGCATGGCGTCTAAGGTTTTCTACATGGTTAAAGTCGAGGAAGTATAAGATGCGTCTTAATACATTGAGCCCTGCTCCAGGTCGTACTCACGCTTCTAAGCGTGTTGGACGTGGCATTGGTAGTGGGCTGGGTAAAACCTGTGGCCGTGGTCACAAAGGCCAGAAGTCTCGTTCCGGCGGTAGTGTTAAGCCCGGTTTCGAGGGTGGCCAGATGCCCTTGCAGAAACGTTTACCCAAATATGGCTTTAGCTCGCGAATTTCTCGCGTCAGTGCACAGATTCGCCTTTCGGAATTGAACCTTATTGGTGGTGATGTGGCTAATTTGGAAGCACTACGTGCTGCAGGTTTGATAAACAACGGCATCACTCGCGCTAAGATTTTCTTGTCTGGTGAATTAAGTAAACCTATTGTTATCCAGGGGCTTGGCATTACACAGGGCGCAAAAGCTGCTGTCGAAGCCGCTGGTGGCAAGGTCGAAGAATAAGTAGGCGGACTGATCGGATGGCTAAGGCTGTGAATTTGCCGCAGGGCAATCAGAAAGGACTGGGCGAGCTTTGGGCTCGCCTTCGCTTTTTGTTGCTTGCGATAGTTATCTATCGTATAGGTACACACATACCTGTGCCAGGTATTAATCCTGATCGTATGGCCGAGTTGTTCAGTCAAAGTCAAGGCACGATCCTTGGCATGTTCAATATGTTCTCTGGAGGTGCTCTGGAGCGTATGAGCATCCTCGCTTTGGGTATTATGCCCTACATATCGGCCTCTATTATTATGCAGTTATTAACTGCGGTGACTCCTTCCCTTGAGCAGCTTAAGAAAGAAGGTGATTCAGGGCGCCGAAAAATTACACAGTATACGCGGTATGCGACAGTCTTCCTCGCGATAGTACAGGGTACCGGTATGGCCTACGGACTTGCTGGTCAGGGGCTCGCCTACTATCCTGGTGCCAGTTTCTTTGTGGTGGCTATTACTTCTCTCGTCACTGGTGCTGTTTTCATGATGTGGCTCGGAGAGCAGATTACTGAGCGCGGCATTGGCAATGGGATCTCAATGCTGATTTTTGCTGGTATTGTTGCGGGTTTGCCGCGTGCGCTAGGCCAGGCCTTTGAGTCCGCCCGAACCGGTGATCTGAATATTATCGTTTTGCTGATTGTAGGTGTCTTGGCGGTAGGTGTTGTCTACTTTGTTGTCTTCATCGAGCGTGGCCAAAGACGAATAACAGTTAACTATGCACAACGTCAGCAAGGTCGCGGTAAAGCTTATGGCCAACAGAGTACACATTTGCCGCTTAAGGTGAATATGGCTGGTGTCATACCTGCGATATTTGCCAGTAGCATTTTATTGTTTCCGTCTACACTTGCTGCAATGTTTGGGCAGGGAGCAGGTGCTCCAGACTGGTTGCAGGATGTTTCACTATTTTTGGGACCGGGGCAGCCGCTTCATATTATTTTGTTCACTGCATTGATTGTTTTCTTCTGCTTTTTTTATACAGCGCTTACCTTTAATCCAAAAGAGGTTGCTGAGAATTTGAAGAAGGGTGGCGCTTACTTGCCTGGTATTCGTCCTGGGCAACAAACGGCTAAATATATTGATGGCGTTGTTACTCGTCTCACCATGGTGGGTGGCGCCTATATCGCAGGTGTTTGTTTGCTCCCGCAATTCCTGAATGTGTACTTTAATGTGCCGTTCTATCTTGGCGGAACTTCACTGCTGATTGCTGTAGTTGTAACAATGGATTTCATGGCGCAGGTTCAATCTCACCTTATGTCGAACCAATATGACTCGGTGATGAAAAAGGCCAATATGAAAGGTCAGGGCGGCAACGGTCGCTAAATTTTACGATAGGGTTTAATCATGAAAGTACGAGCATCGGTAAAAAAGATTTGCCGCAACTGTAAAGTTGTAAAACGCAAAGGCGTTGTGCGTGTGATCTGTGTCAGTGATCCGCGCCACAAACAACGTCAAGGTTAAGTTTTTTTAAAAGAGATTGATTTTCGTCGCCTAAAGGGATATTGTTTCGCGCCCGTTTTTACTGTGTGTTGTGTTCAGCATGCAGAATCGTTTAGACGTTATCAGTTAATACACAAGATTTACTGGGAGTAAACTGGATGGCCCGTATTGCCGGAGTCAATATACCCGATCACAAGCACGCTGTAATATCACTTACCTATGTTTTCGGCATTGGTAGAACTAGTGCAAAGAAGATTTGTGCTAGTGCTGGTATTGAAGAGACGATCAAAATATCTGAATTATCAGAGGCTCAACTTGATGCCGTCCGTGCCGGCGTTGCCGAAAGTGTGGTCGAAGGTGATCTGCGACGTGAAGTTAGTATGAATATCAAACGTCTCATGGATCTGGGTTGTTTTCGTGGCATTCGCCATCGTCGCAACTTGCCACTACGTGGGCAGCGAACTAAAACTAACGCGCGAACACGTAAAGGCCCTCGCAAGCCTATTAAGCGCTAAGCGACAGTTAATTCAGGAATATAGGTTATGGCAAAGAGTCCTTCTAAATCAACGAGAAAGAAAGTGACGCGCACTGTGATTGACGGTATTGCGCACATACACGCTTCCTTTAATAACACTATTGTTACCATTACAGACCGTCAGGGCAATGCGCTGAGCTGGGCTACGTCTGGTGGTTCCGGCTTTCGTGGTTCTAGAAAAAGCACACCATTTGCAGCCCAGGTGGCCGCAGAGCGCGCCGCTGTTGCAGCACAGGAATATGGTCTGCAAAATCTAGACGTGGAAGTAAAGGGCCCTGGACCCGGTAGAGAGTCTGCTGTTCGTGCACTTAACAATGCAGGCCTCAAAATCACTAATATTACTGATGTGACGCCGATTCCACATAATGGATGCCGGCCTCCCAAGAAACGACGCGTCTAATTTAGAGGACTATAACAATGGCAAGATATCTCGGCCCTACCTGTAAGCTCTCACGTCGCGAAGGCACCGATTTGTTCCTCAAGAGCGGCATACGCCCTCTGGAGTCCAAATGTCGAGCAGAAAGCATCCCTGGTCAGCACGGCGCACGTCGCAGCCGCCTCTCCGATTATGGTGTGCAATTGCGAGAAAAACAGAAAGTTCGTCGTACTTATGGCGTACTGGAAAAGCAATTTAGAAACTATTATAAAGAGTCGGCTCGTACCCCTGGTGCTACAGGTGAGAACTTGTTGAACCTGCTTGAAAGACGTTTAGATAATGTTGTTTATCGCATGGGCTTTGGCTCTACACGTGCAGAAGCTCGTCAATTAGTTGCGCATAATTCAGTACTTGTTAATGGCCGTAAAGCTAACATTGCTTCCTTTCGAGTAAGCGTGGGAGATGTTGTTAGTATCCGCGAGAGAGCAAAGAACCAGCTTCGTAT
>JBFHDT010000165.1:0-5569 GCA_041584575.1 Porticoccaceae bacterium | reverse complement strand
TGTTTAATAACCCGCATGGAGCGGGGAGAGTTGTTATTGGCCATGTCGTGGGCGATTGCCATGGCGTTTTCGAGGAAGTCTTCCTGGGGCAGTACTCGATTGACGACACCGAGCGCTTTCGCTTCGATGCCGTCGAAAACGCGACCCGTTAGCCAGACATCCATCGCATTGCCAAAGCCGGCGATACGGGGCAGTAGCCAGGCGCCACCATATTCAGTGATCAAACCGCGCTTAACAAAGGCCGAGGTAAACTTGGCATCGGCAGCGGCTATGCGCATATCGCAAAACAAGGTGAGTACCAGGCTGATACCGGCACAGGGGCCATTAATGGCGGCGATAATGGGTTTCGGCACGGCGGGAAAATAGGAGTAGGCCTGTTTGAAATCGGGGCGCACATCTTGCGGTGTGGGCCTGGGTTGCTCGGCTTTATCAGCCTTTTGACCGCCGCCGTCACCCAAATCCTGCAATACACTCATATCGGCACCGGCAGAAAACCCACGGCCCGCGCCGGTGATGACAATGACATTCACGGTGTCATCGCCAGCGGCGGTCATCACCGCATCCTGAATTTCTTCAGCCATGCGCGTGGTCCAGGCGTTGAGTTTGTCGGGTCGATTGAGCGTAATGACAGCAACTTTTTCGTCGACACGGTAAAGCGTTTCGCGATATTCCATTGTTGACTCCTACTTCACCTCTGCGGAGGTATTATTATTTTTAGCATTACTTTTATTTGTTTTTATTTGGCTTTAGTCCATTTCGGCAAAGACTTTTATTAGTTGAAAACCGATAGCCATGGGCGGGGGTAACAATACACCGTGGTCGGTGGCGCCATTGAGTACATCGCGCAGTACGCTGCGTGATACCCAGCGGGCCTCTTCCAACTCGAGACCGTCAATGGTGATTTCTTCGCTTTCAGCCTCGGCAAAGCAACCGATCATTAACGACGAAGGCCAGGGCCAGGGTTGGGTTGAGTGATAGCTGACGTCGCCAACTTTAATACCGGCCTCTTCCATGATTTCACGGCGTACCGCTTCTTCGATATTCTCCCCGGGCTCAACAAAGCCGGCGAGACAGGAGTACATGTGTTGGGGGAACATGGCTTGACGGCCCACCAGGCATTGGTCACCGCGTACGGCGAGCATAATCACCACGGGGTCGGTGCGGGGAAAGTGCTCCGCATTACAGGTATCGTCGCTGCATTGGCGCCTATAACCCGCATCGCGCATGTCAGTTTTATGGCCACAAACGGCACAAAAGCCATGGCGCGCATTCCAGTCGAGAATGGCTTTGGCAGTGCCCAGCGTGGAGGGGTCACCGAGGGGCAGTTGCAGGGCAATGGAGCGCAGGTCCATAAAGCGACCTACCTGAATAAAAGGTTCACTTTTGTTGGCATCTTCAAACACGGTGATATCGATCGCGAAATGGGCGATACCCTCGCTATCGTTGCCGAGAAAAATCGTCGGTACGCCGCTGGCGATATAGTCGGCGAGATCGACGGGTGATAGCCAGCCAATAGCGTCGCGGCGGCGAGTGACCAGGGGCTGTTGTTTCCACAAGGGGACGATGCGGCTGGCAGGGTCTGCCAATTGGGTGCTCAACCATTCGCTGTTGGTGCGTAAATGGCTGGCCCTATCGAGTGGACCGCCGGCAAACGTGTGGACGTCAGACATGGAGTTTCCTTCTTATAAATTAGTTAAGTGTTCTACGTAACGTCAGGTGTGTTAAGGGTAAGAGCTTACATGCGGTCGGAGACAAAGCCGTTGGTTTGGCGCTCCTGGCCGAATGTTGACATCGGGCCGTGGCCGGGAATAAAGCTTACATCATTGCCCAGGGGCCAGAGCTTGTTGCGAATGGAGCTAATCAGCGTGTCAAAGTCACCTTTGGGGAAATCGGTGCGGCCAATGGAGCCCTGAAATAGCACGTCGCCGACAATCGCCAGACGCTCTTTGGGGTCGAAAAAAACCAGGTGTCCAGGCGTGTGCCCTGGGCAGTGAATCACCTCGAGTGTTTGATTGCCTACGGTGAGGGTGTCGCCATCGTCGAGCCAGCGGTCGGGCGTAAAGGTACGGTAGGTTTGAGCGTCGCCCAAGCCAAACATTCTGCCCTGTTCGGGGAGATTGTCGATCCAGAATTTCTCCTCTTTATGGGGGCCCTCAATAGGGATGTTTTTTTGCTCTGCCAGATCGGCAACACCACCGGCATGGTCCATATGGGCGTGTGTAACGAGTATTTTTTCAAGCGTCACGCCATTGGTGGCAATGGCTTGCTCAATACGTTCGAGGTCGCCACCCGGGTCGACAACGGCGCCGCGATGCGTCTCTTCACACCACATCAGGGTGCAATTTTGTTGAAAGGGTGTGACGGGAATTATGACGAACTTCATTAGTTTTTCCGTGTGATAAAAAGAGTTAGTTTGGCGGGTTTGCATCGAGTTCTAGTGAACATGATGCCTCTACCGTTCAAGTTTGAGCCACACAATAGCAGGGCATTTTTTCAGACTGTATTGTGTGGCGGCGTTGAATTGATCAGGGCCGAGCTCGTTAGGATTTAGGAGCCAAAGCTTGCAGTACACGCGGGTCATAGCCCGGCTCTCCATCGGGGCGTAAAGCCTGAATACAGACATGGTCGGCACCATTTTGCCAATGGGCTTCCAGACGTTTTAGAATTGTCGCTTCATCACCCCAGGCAACAATGGCATCGACGAGCCTATCGCTGCCGCCGTGCTCAAAATCATCGGCGGTGAAGCCTAGCGTCAACAAGTTATTGCGATAGTTTTCAAGACCCAGGTACATTTCCATAAACTTTCGAGCGATGGAGCGGGCTTCGCCAGGGTCTTTTACCAACAATACTTTTTGTTCGGGCGCGAGGAATTTGCTGGGGCCAATAATTTCTCGGGCGCGGGCGGTGTGTTCGGGGGTAACGAAGTAGGGGTGGGCTCCATCGCTGGCACCGCCTGCCAGGCCGAGCATTTTTTCTCGCAGTGCCGCTAGCACTATCATCCCTTGTTTTGGTGGTGGCGGGGCGGTGTACATGGCAGCGTTCATGGCGTCAAGATAGGCGCGCATGGTGCTGACAGGCTTGCCGTAGTCGTGGCTACGAATAGCGCTAACTAACTCCCGGTGAGAGACGCCGAGGCCGAGAATCAAACGCCCGCCACTGAGCTCGTCAATGGCATTTCGCGCCGATGCCATCGCCATGGGGTCGCGAGCGTAGATATTGGCGATACCCGTGGCGAGGTAGAGCTTTTCGGTTTCGCCGGCCAACAGGGTGATGGTGACAAAAGGATCTCGACCAAAAGCCTCGGGTACCCATAGTGTTGAATAGCCGAGTTGTTCGACAGTCTGTGCGAGGTCGATGCATTGTTTGTAGTTGCAGGCATCGAGAAAGCCCCAGACGCCGAGTTTGCCAATATCAGATGCTTTCATGGTTTGACGGATTCTCTATGAGTGTTTATTTGGCACCCAGTCTACCCTTTGCCAATTACCGATTTCAACGGCTCAGGGTTTTGTGGGGCGACAATTAAAGACAGAAAAGGCGTGTTGACTTTCGTGTGGCTCACTGGAGTAGACTAGGTAAACGACAATCCCCGCCACTTTTGAGACTATCGTAATGATCAATATAAATATAAAGACGGCCAGCTCTGAGCAAATGGGCAAGCTGTTACCTTATCTTAAAGTTTTTTCTTCATTGAACGAGAAAGTTTACCGCCTGACTAATGGGCGTATTCTCGGCAAATTGAATGGCTATGATGTTTGTTTGGTCACCATGACCGGCGCAAAATCGGGTAAGCAGCGAGTGATTCCGCTGATGCATGTACCTTACAAAGAGGGGGTAATTATTGTTGCATCGCAGGGTGGTGCGCCGAAAAATCCTGTCTGGTTCAATAACTTGTTGGCAAACCCTGATATTGAAGTGCAGTACAAAGCTAAGAAAATGAAATTGCGGGCGCGGCGTGTCGATGCTGAAGAGAAGGCCGCTGTGTGGCCCGTTTGTTGTGAGTACTACCCCGATTACGACATCTATCAGAAGCGAACCGGACGCGACATACCAGTGTTTGTTTGCGAACCACGTTAACTAATAGCTAAGTTCTAATAAACCTTAGACTCAAAGGTGTAGGAGAGGATCCCGGTGAGTTGTGGCTTTATTGGTAGAAGCTTTTGTACAGCTTATATAAAGCTTCAGTAATCGTCTCTGCTAAACGTAGATTCCGGCTCGATATCTCTGAGCGGATCATCCATGGGTGACATTGTAAAGGTTTTGTCAGGGTCAGCGCTGTCCTCAGTGGTCAGCTCGTAGGGCGCACTCCAGTCCTCTGGCGGCTGGGCGGGTAGTACCAGCATTTGGTACCAGGTGTCGTAGTCAAACTCACCAATTTCACCGTCTGCGTATTGAATGTCTATGCAGTCGCCTTCCTCGTCCAGAGCCACAACCTCAAAGATTTGATTTTCTTCGATGTCCTGATACCAGGCGCCAATAACCGGTAGTTTCTTGCTCATTTGTTCTCTCCTGTGTGCGCGTTGAGTCCAAGATAGCACTGCTAAAACCTCATGGCACCCGTATTTCAATAGGCGAAAACACTGATATTTTAGAGCGGGGTGAACAGGCGGCTTGACGCTTTGTTTGTAACTTGCTGATATCTATCAGTATGTCTGCAATCAATTCAACATCATTAATTGCCAGTGGGAATATCAGTAAAACTGTACATGCGCAATTTGTCTAATACGCTTTGTTCGGGGAAAGCCATTGACAATTATTGGTAGCGTTTCTATTGTCCGGGCCATCAATTAGTGATGGATGATGACAATGGCTCCAGGCCCCTTAATGCTCGATCTGGAAGGTACTTCTCTTAGCGCTGAGGAACGCGATTTGCTGACACAAAACGCTGTCGGTGGCGTGATTTTTTTCGCACGCAATATTAGCTCTAAGGCGCAATTTACGGCTTTGACGGCTGAGGTGTCTGCCTTGCGGCCCGAATTGCTACTGGCGATAGACCAGGAGGGCGGTCGCGTGCAACGTTTGCGCGAGGGCTACACCCTTTTGCCGCCGATGCAGCGATTGGGCACATTGTTCGCGAATGATAGTGCGCGTGGCGCCGAACTGTTGAAAAATACAGGCTGGTTGCTGGCCGTGGAGATGATCGCCAGCGGCCTCGATTTTAGTTTTGCCCCGGTGCTCGACCTCGACAGTAGTCGCTGTGAGGTGATCGCTAACCGCTCCTTTTCCCCCAACCCCGATATAGCCAGTGCTGCGGCGGGCTATTTTATCGACGGCATGGCCGAGGCGGGGATGGCGGCCACGGGTAAGCACTTCCCTGGCCACGGAGGCGTAACGGCAGATAGCCATTTGGAGATACCCTATGACTTGCGCACTATGGCTCAACTTCAGGCTCGGGATCTGCTCCCCTTCAAAGCGCTAAGTCCTAAACTGCAGGGGATTATGCCGGCCCATATCGTCTTTTCCGAGATCGATAGCAAAGCCGTCGGTTTTTCGTCGTATTGGTTGCAGAATATATTGCGCGAGGAACTATCGTTTGACGGTGTTATTTTTAGCGACGATTTGTCGATGAAGG
>JBFHDT010000164.1:0-5570 GCA_041584575.1 Porticoccaceae bacterium | reverse complement strand
TCAGTCAGAGGCGCAAAGCTGGCAGCGTTATCAAGCCAGCCGTGTAGGGCAATGACCGGCAAGCCATCGGGATCACCCTGCTCCACAGCGGCAAGACTGATGCCGTGGTTATCGAAGCGATGTTCAATGGCGTTATTTAACGCAGCTGTGCTTGTTGAAGTCATTGGCTAAGCTTTTCGTTCGTTATCATTACATCTACACTTGATGGCGCTTACCGTGGAAGGCCTCAGGCGGGAATCTGTGACCAAAGAACGTCAGCGAAACCCGGTACTAGCGCTTCGGTTTGCAGAGCCACCAAGTTGGCCGTGCCCGTGGCCAGCCAACGATTATCACCGCTGAGTAGACTCAATACATTACCCACCAAGGGCTGATGGGTAACCAATAATATGGACTTGGCATCCAGGGTGTCGAGAAAATCAAATAGCGCCTGAGGCTCTGCACCCGGCTCGAGGTGCTCGGTAACCAGTAATTCTCGTTCAAAGCCCAAAGCCTGGGCCGCTATTTTTGCCGTTTGCAATGCTCGTCGGTAGGGGCTTGTCACGACGAGCTCTACTTCGGCCAGCTCAGCGCGGCGAGACGTAACAACGCCCAGTACATCCGCCTCTCCTCTGGGCGTCAGGCGGCGCTGGGCATCACTCGGGGCGTAGGCTTCAGCTTCACCATGGCGAACAAAGAATAACTCCATAATGCCCTCTAGAGATTCGTGAATTAAGAAATGAGGGTCGGCTGTAATACCGGCTTACTCAGAGGTACTTCAACGATTAACCCGAAATTCAACATCATCAGACTGCTCGGAAAGCATCACTCGCAATAACACTCGCGGCAATGAGCCGCCTTTAAACATGACATCATACAGGCCACTGGCGAGAGGCATATTAATGCCCAGTTGCTCAGCTTTTTCTTTGACGATACGCGTCGTGTTAACACCCTCTGCAACCTGGCCCACCTCTTCAATGGCCTGCTCGAGACTCTTGCCCTCACCCAAAGCATAGCCAATGCGGTAATTGCGGCTCAATTTAGAGGCGCAGGTCACGAACAAGTCGCCCACACCACTCAAGCCGAGAAAAGTCATCGGGTCCGCACCGAGGTGTGCAGCAAAGCGGGTCATCTCCGCCAAACTGCGAGTAATAAGCACACCCAACGAGTTTTGCCCAACGTTCTGGGACGCTGCCATACCGGCGGCAATAGCATAAATATTCTTTAGCGCACCAGCCAATTCAACACCGTACATATCGTTGTTAGCGTAAATCCGGAAGAAGGCTGTCTGCAAAACATGTTGTACCGTCTGGCACACGGTCTGATCGTCACTGGCAATAACTGTCGCGGTAATTTCCCGTGCAGCAACCTCCTGTGCCAGGTTGGGACCGCTAATAACACCAATACGCGGCTGGTTAAGCTCCTCCGCCAGAACCTCACTCATCAACTTAAAACTATCGCCCTCGATACCCTTCACCGTACTAACAACAATGGTTTGGGCGGGTATCAAGTCTGCCACCTGCTGGCAAACGCTGCGAAAGGATTTACTGGGAATAGAGAAAAAAACCACCGAAGCTCCCTCAAGGGCAGCTTCAAGATCAGCACTGACCTGTAATCGCGGATCGAGTGTATAGCCCGGCAAATAAGGCGTATTCTCACGGGTATTCATACAGTGGCGGGCATTTTCGGCATCGCGCATCCACAGGGTCACTGGGTGACCATTGCTGGCGATCATATTGGCGATGGCAGTGCCAAAGCTGCCGCCGCCCAGTACTGTGATTTTACTATTTTTCAAAATGTCCCCAGTAAACACTTAGTCAGTCACCGCCCATTCACACTCTAAGTTTAGGGCCCATCCTGTCGGATCGCCCTGCACGTCCCTGTGCCACTTAAGGTATTAACTAATTTACTATTTACTAAACAACAGACGATTGAGACGTTGTACGAACAGAGCAGGGTTTTCCAGCTGCTCACCCGCTGAAAGTACTGCCTGGTCAAACATCACACCCACCAAGTCTTCAACCTTGTCATTGTCCTGTTCATCCTGCAGGCGTGCAAGCAGTTGATGATCGGGGTTAATTTCAAGTACCGGCTTAGTCTCTGGCACTGGCTGGCCAGCGGCTTCGAGAATTTTACGCATTTGTGGGCCAACATCGCCCTCGCCAAGCACCAAACAAGCTGGTGATTCAGTAAGACGCGTGGTGGAGCGCACATCGTCAACCTGATCGGCGAGTACGGTTTTAATCCGCCCCAGTAGATCATCACTAATGGTAGTACTTTCTTTATCAGCCTCTTCGTTGCTTTCTCCAAGCTCACCCAAATCGAGTTCACCACGACTAATATCCTGTAGTGGCTTGCCATCAAATTCCTGCAAGCTAGACATAGTCCACTCGTCGACCCGCTCGCTGAGCAGTAGAACTTCAATACCCTGCTTGCGGAAAATTTCAAGGTAAGCGCTATTGCGTGCTGCAACATCGGTTTCGGCGATCAGGTAATAAATCTTGTCCTGCCCTGTTTTCATGGTCGCAACGTAGTCGGCCAGTGAAACCAGATCATCACCATCGCGGGTGCTGCTAAAACGCAGCAGGCCGGCAATTTTTTCTTTGTTGGCAAAGTCTTCTGCCGGGCCTTCTTTAAGTACAGAGCCAAAGGCTTCCCAAATTTTCTTATAGTCCTCGGGTTGTTCTTTAGCCATTTTTGTTAGCTGGTCGAGCACGCGCTTGGTCAGCGCCGAACGAATGCTATCCACAGCGGGGCTATCCTGAAGTATTTCTCGCGATACGTTGAGCGGCAGATCAGAGCAATCGACCACGCCCTTTATAAAGCGCAGGAACATCGGCAAAAACTGTTCAGCGTCGTCCATAATAAAAGTACGCTGAATATAGAGTTTCAGACCCTTGGCACCATCGCGATTGTAAAGATCGAAGGGAGCGTGGCTGGGTATGTAAATCAGGCTAGTGTAGTCGAATTTGCCCTCGACGCGATTGTGGCTCCAGGTCAGGGGATCCTGGAAATCGTGGGAAATGTGCTTGTAAAACTCAATGTAGTCCTCGTCACTGAGTTCACTGCGGGGGCGTGTCCACATGGCAGTGGCGGTATTAACGCGCTCGAATTCAGGCACGTCGACAATATCTTCCTCCGACTCACCTTCTGCAGGGGGGGGTGTCGGCTTGAGCATTTCAACCGGTACGGCAATATGGTCAGAATATTTTTTAACCAAACTACGCAGGCGCCAATCGCTGGCGTATTCACGAGCGTCTTCCTTAAGGTGCAAAATGACTTTGGTACCGCGTTCGGCCTGCTCAATATTTTCGACAACGAACTCGGCTTCGCCATCGCAGCTCCAGCGTACGGCCTGATCAGCAGCTTCCCCGGCGGCGCGAGACTCAACCACCAGCTTGTCAGCCACTAGAAAGCCGGAGTAAAAACCGACACCAAACTGACCAATTAACTGGGAATCTTTCTTTTCATCACCACTGAGGGCATTACAGAACTCAGCAGTGCCGGAACGAGCAATAGTCCCCAAATGGGCAACAATTTGATCACGGTTCATACCAATACCATTATCAATGATGGCGATGGTATTGGCTTCCTCATCCACTTCGATGCGAACCACCAGCTCGTCACCACCTTCTAGCAACTCGGGCTTTTGCAAACCCTCAAAACGCAACTTATCGCAAGCATCGGACGCGTTAGATATCAGCTCTCGTAGGAAGATATCTTTGTTGCTGTAGAGCGAATGGATCATCAAATGCAGTAACTGCTTGGCTTCTGTTTGAAAGCCCATGGTTTCGGCTTGCTGAGTGGCGGACATGCAGGTCTCCTGGAGTGTCGTGGTAAATAGGTTCAATGACTTAAAGCAATATGTTTAAGTCTTAATTCTGTGCCACCGGTGAAATCAATAATCGTCCCACTGGCCAACACCACAAATATTAGGTGCAGCCCATAAATAGGGACGATTTGTGTGTTTTCAAGCATGACTTAAAATTCTAAGTTTTTAATGCTTGGCAAAACACCGCTTAAAGATATGAAGGAGCGCGCCAGGGCGAATCACTCGCTTGGGCACAAAACGTGTAGCGTTTGGTTACATAACTTGTTTTAAAGGCTATTATTCGCCCATGGCCCAAACCCTACTACAAGTCGTTAAGCGTTATAAAGGCAGTTACCCGCTATTTGATGCCATGCTGCCCCGCGATCGTAAAAAAGTACGCACTATCGTCTGCTACCTCAGTGGCAAGCCCGATGGCAAGAACTCAGCAGATAACCTTGTCGATCGCACAGTCTATCTCGAACTCGATAAAAAGGCGCTCAACTGGACTCAACTTAGCACTGTGCGAGCACTGGCAAAATTAATTGATGAAGAGGACGTCGATCTTCTGGCCTGTCAATTTCGGCGCACCATACCTATCGGTGTGTGGGCGGCTTTTGTCGCCCGTAGAAAGCCGAGTGTTATCGGTGTGCTACACGGCATCGTCAACGGTAAAGTCAGCCCCTCGCGACGACTACTGAACTGGTTCATCTTCAAGCGCCTGACAAAACTGGTTTGCGTCTCGAAAACCTGTGCAGAAGATTTAGTAGCCATGAACTGGAATCTGGACCCGTCAAAGGTAATAGCCATACAAAATGGCATCGATCCTAGCCCTTTTCTCAAGAAGCACGACTCAGGTGTATCAACACCCGACAGCAGACAACAATTATTCGGGGAGCAAGTTGCAAATAAACGGCTTTTCGGCACTATCGGTCGCCTCTCCGAGGTAAAAAATTACCGGCGTCTTATCAAGGCCTTTGCACTCGCCTGCCACAGCGAGCCAAATATAGCCCTGGTACTTATAGGCACAGGGCCTCTGGAGCAGGAACTCAAAGACCTGGTCAATGCCCTAGGCCTTGAACAACAGGTTGTTTTTCTTGGCTATCGAAAAGACATTGCCACCCTCTTACAAAACATTGATGTGTTTGTATTGACATCCCTGCGCGAAGGCTTCGGTCTGGCATTGGCCGAAGCCATGGCTTCCGGCCTGCCTGCCCTCGTATCAAACAGAGGGGGTATGAAAGAGGTCCTCGGTGACAGTAGCGGTGGCTGGCTAATTGAACCTGAAGACATACAGAGTATTGCCGAGGTTATTACTGTTATAGCTGGTCAAACCTCTGAACAACTAGCCACTATCGGTAATAATGCACGCCAAAGGATGCTCACCAAGTTTCACGCCGAGCGTATGACAAGTGATTACGAAGCGCTATACAGCGATATTCTCGACAGCTCCAAAAAGTAAAACACCGTAATTATTGCCCACTCTCTTTTAAATAGCGTTGCCACTGAGCTTTAGTAATTAGGTTACAACTTTCGATTACTTCATCCCACATCAACAGTACCTGTCCGTTGTCCAATTGCCGTTTAACCTGATCTACCTTGGTGTCAAGGCTGTATTCAGCATCTCCATAGTCCGTGCCCTCGCGCATAATAAAGCTCTCGATAAGAGCGCGCAGAGTTTCGGGGGAAAGCTCAGTAGCAGGAATCTCAATCATTGACCAACTGGCTGAGTGGTCGCTAAATTCGGTTTTTTAAAGCGCAAGGTCATGCGATCACTCTCACCAAT
>JBFHDT010000163.1:0-5575 GCA_041584575.1 Porticoccaceae bacterium | reverse complement strand
TGATGATGACGAAGAACGGGATCTGCTGGGTGAAATGGAATTGAAGGCCCGCATTATGATTACCGGCGGTGACAGCAAAGAAGAGGCCGTGATGACGCGGGCGGATCGCCTAACTATTCGTAGAGCGATCATCCTAGCTGCTGAGGAGAAGCAAGCGGCTGGCAGCCGAGAAATCGTATTAACCGAGGATGTGGTTGATGCATTGAACAAGTTAGCGGTAGAAGAGTCCAGCACACCGAAACGTCGAGAACGCGCCAAAGATATGGCCGATGCAATGGCATTGTATTGTTCAGGTACTGCCGGGCACTTTTTTAATCGCGTGGGCAAAGCCTGGCCAGAGGCCGATGTCACTATTATGGAAATGGGCCTGTTAGCTAACGAAGGCTATGAAGATCAGTTGGCCTTAGGGTTTATGGGCTTGATGAATCAGATTAACGGTGTGGTAGAGCGTGAGCAATATGATCATCGTCCGACTTTTGTCCTTGGCGATGAGGCTCACCTAATTACCACCAACCCCTTGTTAGCTATCTTCCTGGTTAAGATCGTGAAAATGTGGCGCAAGTTAGGTGCCTGGTTATGGCTGGCCACTCAGAATCTGGAAGACTTTCCCGATGCCGCCAAAAAGCTACTCAGCATGTTCGAATGGTGGATTGCTATGGTCTGTCCCAAGGAAGAGATTGAGCAAATCTCGCGCTTTAAAGACCTCTCCGAGGAGCAAAAAGGCATGTTGCGGGCAGCAAGAAAGGAGCCTGGAAATTATACCGAGGGCGTTGTGCTATCGGATAAGCTGCAATGCTTGTTCCGAAACGTGCCGCCCCCGTTAGCCTTGGCACTCGCCATGACTGAAAAACACGAGAAGCAACAGCGAGCTGAGATTATGAGATCCCAGCACTGTTCTGAGCTGGAGGCAGTATTTGCTATAGCAGAAAACATGGCGTCGAGACAGTAGGTGAGAAACCCAGTAGCCTACAGAATGTTGTAGATTGAGGAAAAGATTGGCACGCCCTCTCAGAAGAGGGCGTACTTTTTGGTTAGTCGGCTTTAACGGGCGATATTTTCGGTTCAAATCCAACGCCGCACTTGCTGACAATATTCCACATAGGCTTGCCCATGTGCTTTCGCCAAAAACTGTTCTTCCATAGTCACCTGTATTTGAATTAACACAATATCGAGCATTAAAATCGTTAACGTTAAAGGGTTTGGAAGCACAAGAAAAAAACCGAACGATAGGAAGATAATGCCTACAAATATAGGGTTTCTTGAATAACGAAAAAGTCCTTTTTTAATGAATGTGGTCCTCTGGTCATGATCTATACCAATACGCCAAGAAGCTCCCATTTGTGATTGTGCAATTACAATCCAAGCCAAAGCGATGACCATAATACCCATGCCAAATATTTGGATTAGATTGTGGCTAATTAAAGCAATCGGACCTATTGACTGATAGATAACTGGAAAAAATGCATAGAGTAAAAAAACCAAAATTGAAACTAACGGCAGGCATTTAAAATATAAACCGGTGATAGCTTCAACCCCAGTTTTGTTGTTCAATTTGAAGGCATTTGCTCCGGCCTTTTTTTTAACCACATGGTTTCGCCAAATTACGGAGAGACCAAAGAATGAAATAAAGTACGCAGCTAGAAATACAATAACTATTTTGTTCATCGCAAAAGTGCCTCCCTTTTGAGGGAGGCGTCCCCCTAATTGTTACTCATTTCGTTCCGATGGAGCCAGTGGTATAAAACGGGTAATACAAACAACGTCAGCAATGTCGATGAAATAATACCCCCTATCACAACCGTTGCCAGAGGCCGTTGTACTTCAGCACCAGTCCCTGTATTGAGGGCCATGGGTATAAAGCCGAGGCTCGCAACCAGTGCCGTCATTAATACTGGGCGTAATCGGATTAATGCACCATCAACCACTGACGCTAGAAGATCACCTGTTTCATGCCAGAGATCGCGAATAAAGGCCAGCATGACTAATCCATTGAGAACGGCGACTCCCGATAGTGCGATGAACCCAACGCCTGCCGATATCGATAGCGGCATATCCCGCAGCCAGAGGGCAAGCACACCGCCGGTTAGCGCCAAAGGCACGCCGGTGAAAATAATCAATGCATCTTTTAGTGATCCAAATGCCATCACCAACAAGCCGACAATAATCAACAGGGTGACGGGGACAACAATGGCCAACCGCTGGCTTGCAGACTCCAACTGTTCGAAGGTACCGCCGTAGTCCAGCCAGTACCCCGGTGGTATATCGACATCATTGCCAATACGCGCTTTCACATCGGTAACGAAGCTGCCGAGATCGCGACCTCGCACATTCGCAGTAACTACAACGCGACGTTTCCCGTTTTCTCGACTGATTTGTGCTGGCCCTGGTGAGATATCCAAAGTGGCCACTTCTTCTAATGGAATATAGTCACCATTGGGTAGGGGGACAGGTAAAAATGCCAGTCGGTCGATATCGCGTCGCAACGTTTCGGGTAAGCGAACAATGAGTTCGAAGCGCCGGTCTCCTTCGTACAGTAAGCCCGCCGCTTCACCACCAATGGCGGCAGATACCCAGTCTTGTAACTCAACGACGTTTAATCCGTATCGACCAAGCGCTGTGCGCTTGGGAATGATCGACAAGGTTGGCAAACCGGTCACCTGTTCCACTCGCGCATCAGCGGCTCCAGGCACCTGATTAATCGCTTTCAGAATTTCGTTGGCGGTTAACACCAATTGATCGAGGTCATCGCCAAAGACTTTTATGCCGAGATCGGCACGGACGCCGGAAATTAACTCGTTAAAGCGCATTTGTATCGGCTGGGTAAACTCGTAGTTATTGCCCGGTAGCTGTTCCAGAGAGGCTTCCATTTCTTCTACTAGCTCATCCTTGGTTTTACTGGAGTCAGGCCATTCGCTGCGCGGTTTTAATATCACGAAATTATCGGCGACATTGGGTGGCATAGGGTCGGTGGCGACCTCAGCTGTTCCAATACGGGCGAAGACCTTATCCACCTCGGGGAAGGACTTGATGCGTTGTTCAAGAATTTCCTGCATAGCGACGGCCTGTTCCAGCCCTGTGCCCGGTATGCGCATGGCGTGTAGCGCAATATCCCCTTCGTTGAGTTGCGGAATAAATTCTGAACCCAAGGTGGTTGCCAGCCAAATACAGCCTGCAACCAATAAAGCAGCAAAGCTAACAACTGCCCAGCGAGCTTTTAGCGCTAGTTGCAGTAGTGGCTTATAAATGGCTTTTGATTGCGTTATCACCACACTTTCTTTTTCACTGATCTTGCCGTTTAAAAAAACAGCGACAGCGGCGGGCACAATAGTCAAAGAGAACACCATCGCTGAGAGTAGTGCCATAACAACCGTCGCGGCCATGGGATGAAACATTTTTCCTTCAACACCCGTGAGTGTAAAAATCGGGATATAAACAACGGTAATGATGGCTACGCCAAACAAGCTGGGCCGAATGACTTCAGCAGTTGCTTCATAGACGGTATTGAGGCGCTCGCGTAACGCCTGTTGGCCGCCATTGTGCTGTGCTTGTGCTAAACGTCTCACCGAGTTTTCAACAATGATGACGGCGCCATCGACGATTAGCCCAAAATCCAATGCACCCAAACTCATCAAGTTGGCGGAAACACCTGTTCTCACCATGCCCGTCATTGTTGCCAGCATGGAGAGAGGAATAACCGCAGCGGTAATCAATGCAGCCCTAATATTGCCGAGCAAAACAAACAGCACAACAATGACCAGTAACGCGCCTTCGAGTAAGTTTTTGGCAACGGTAGCAATGGCCTTGTCTACCAGTTGCGTTCGATCATACACAGGCTCGGCGATTACCCCGTCGGGTAATGAGTCCTGTATGGCTTCGAGTTTGCTGGCAACATCGCGCGCCACGGTGCGGGAGTTAGCACCGATCAGCATCATCGCCGTGCCCAGTACGGTTTCCTTGCCGTCTTGCGTCGCAGCGCCAGAGCGCAGCTCCTTGCCAATGCCAATGTCGGCCACATCCTGAATTTTTATCGGCACGCTGTCGTGCTCGGTAATGATCACATTGCCGATGTCCTCCACGGTCGCCAATTGACCGGGAGAACGCACCAGTAATTGCTGCCCGTTGCGCTCGATGTATCCCGCGCCGCGATTATCATTATTCGCTTGCAGGGCATTGACCAGTTCTTCGACACTGATGCGGTAGTACAGCAGCTTTTTTGGGTCGGGCGTAACGTGGTATTGCTTGTTGAAACCACCAATGCTGTTGACTTCGATCACACCTTTGACCTGTGCCAACTGGGGCTTGATGATCCAGTCCTGAATTTCACGCAAGGCGGTCGCATCATAAGGTTGACCATTCGCCATGGTGGCATCGGGCGATGCTTGCACGGTGTACATAAAGATTTCACCCAGCCCGGTTGAGATTGGCCCCATCTCTGGTTCAATGCCGGGTGGCAACACACTTTGAATCGCCCCCAATCGATTATCAATCAGGTTGCGCGCGGCATAGATGTCTGTGCCTTCCTCAAAGACGACGGTGACTTGTGAGAGGCCATAACGCGATAGCGACCGGGTGTATGCCAATTTGGGCAGCCCGTATAACGCCGTTTCTACCGGATAGGTAATGCGTTGTTCTGCTTCTAAAGGCGAATAACCGGGTGCTGCCGTGTTAATCTGTACCTGCACATTGGTAATATCAGGCACGGCATCAATCGGTAATTTTTGGTAACTCCAGACGCCAATACCGATCACAACAAATATTAAACTGAGAAATAAATAGCGCCGTTCAATGGCAAGGCGCAGTATAGAATCAATCATGGTGCGCCCCTTAGTGTTCGTGTTCGGCTTCGGATTTTTCGATATCTGCTTTGATCAGATAGCTGTTTTGGTTGACATAGCGCTGGCTCGCGTTAATACCTCCCAGTACTTCGACGTAATGCTCATCGGCACGGCCAAGTGTTAAGGGGGCGAAGCGGTAAGTCTCCTCCTCTTGAATAAAAACACCGGAACGTCCGCCTAACTGTTGCACAGCCGCTTTTTCAACAGCTAACGGCACCTTAAATTCGGCTATGACGATATGCCCCTCGACCAGCAAGCCGGGCGATAGCCCCAGCTGCCTGTTATCCAGCTGTACGCGAGCGAGTTGATAGGGTTTGTTTAGGGAAGGAATGATATGGCTGATCTTGCCAGTAATGGTTTGTTTGTCTGAGGCAATTTCAACGGTTTGCCCTGTAGAGACGTTATCCCGTTGCGCTGGGTAGATACGCAGTTCGGCCCATAGAGTGCCAAAATCGGCGATGGAAAATAACACCTGATCCTTGGTGACTTCGCCGGTGTTGGCGTGACGTTGTACGACCGTCCCAGAAATGGGAGCGCGCACCGAATATTTCTTCAGGCTTTCATCGGATTCCACTTCGGCGAGTAAGTCGCCTGCTTTGACCGTATCGCCGATACTGGCCTTAACAGAGGTAATCAACCCAGAAAAACGTGCCCGCATATGACTGAGTTGTTCCGGCCCGGTTGAGAGCACACCGTAACTGGTAATGGTTTGGTGGAGGATTTGTTCTGACGCGAGGGTT
>JBFHDT010000162.1:0-5606 GCA_041584575.1 Porticoccaceae bacterium | reverse complement strand
TCTTGTTGATGAGCGCATTAAGCGTTTTGCCCGCTATCGCCGCAGAGACATCGAACGCCGATCAGGCGATAGGCAGCGAGGTTAAGTCCCTTGACGCTCTATTGCAGCTCATCAAAACGGCCAAGGTGCGGGAGTCAAAAGAACACCGCGAGCGTGAACGCGCTTTTAAAGCTGATAAGGATCGCCAGGCACAATTACTGCTACAGGCGCAACAGCAAAAGGCCGAGGAAGAGGCCCGCAGTGCCCAGTTAGAAAGCACTTTCTCCAATAACGAGCGCGAGCTTGAAGCTTTGCAGGAGCAAATGGAAAACCGCCTCGGCACTCTGAAAGAGCTATTTGGCCACATCACCGCCACCGCTGGCGATACGGTGACGCGACTGGAGAAATCACTGGTTAGTGCTCAATACCCCGGCCGCACGGCACAGCTCAATGAGCTGATCGAAAAAATGAGCAGCAACAGTCGTCTGCCCTCTCTCGAAGAGATCGAAAATCTGGCCTATGAAATGAGCCGCGAGATGATTGAGGCGGGTCGGGTCAGCCGCTTTACTGCGGCTGTGCTCGGTGCCGATGGCTCGCAAAGTGAGCAGGAGGTGATCCGAATTGGTTTATTTAATCTGGTCTCCAATGGCGATTATTTAAGCTATAACCCGGAGAACTCTGTGCTAGCTGAGCTGGCTCGCCAGCCCCGTGGCTTGAGTAAAGGGGCCGCTGCTTTGCAGGCGGCATCTGCCGGCTTTACACCTGTTTCCATAGACCCTAGCGGTCCGGTAGGTGGTGGTTTGTTGCGCGCCCTGGTCGATAGACCCGGACCACTAGAGAAGTGGCACCAGGGTGGTTTGGTCGGTTATGTGATTACCGGGCTCGGTGCGGTAGCGCTGGTGTTGGCCTTGTGGCGGGCGGTTGTATTGCGGGGTGTTTATGCAGGCGTACGTCGGCAATTACAGCAAGATGAATATTCGTCTAACAACCCACTGGGGCGCGTGCTCAGCGTGGCCGATGCCCATGCGGGGCTCGACCCAGAGTCGATGGAGTTGAAGTTGCACGAAGCAATACTCAAAGAGCGCCCGGCCATTGAAGTGGCGTTAAATTTGCTGAAAATTATCGCCATGATCGCCCCGCTAATGGGTTTGCTTGGCACCGTGACTGGCATGATTGTGGTGTTTCAGCAAATTACAATTTTTGGTGCTGGCGATCCAAAATTGATGGCGGGTGGTATTTCCCAGGCTCTGGTCACAACGGTGCTGGGCTTGCTGGTGGCGATACCCACCTTGTTGTTACACACCTGGGTCAACGGTTATGCGAGGCGCATTTTGCATGTGCTTGAAGAGCAAAGTGCCGGCATTGTAGCGATTAAAGCAGAGGCTCGCTTGTCGCAATATTCGCCCTCTGCAAATAGCTAAGGCCCCAGGTTAACGACTGATGATAGAGCCAAATATAGCATGAACCCCGTGCTCGATATGTTGAGCCACCTGCAGCAACTGGCCGATATGGGCGGGCCGGTATTGTTGTTTATTGCGGTGCTGATTTTACTGCTGTGGCTGTTGTTGATGGAGCGTCTTATTTACTACCGCACTACGTTGCGTAGGGATATGGCCCAGTGCATTGATGTTTGGCAGCAGCGTGCTGACCGCCATTCGAGGCGTGCCCGCCAGGTGCGAATGGCGCTATTGTCCGAAGTCAATGCGCGCATCGACCGCTTTGTACCCATGATTAAAACCCTGGTGGCGCTGGCGCCGCTATTTGGCTTGCTCGGCACAGTAACCGGTATGATTGGTGTGTTCGAAGCCATGGGACTCGCCGAAGGCGGCGGCGCGCGCGCCATGTCGAGCGGTGTATCTCGGGCTACTATTCCCACCATGGCTGGCATGGTGGCGGCACTTTCTGGCCTTATTGGCCTCACCGGTATCGACCGACTGGGGCGGCGAGCGAAGGCGCGACTGGAAAACAGTTTATTGATGGATGATGAGTTGCTTGTCAGTCCACAGCCAACGGGTGGCACACCATGAATCGGCGCATTATTAGTGCAGCAAGCCGCGCCGAGGGTAGTGACGACTCACCGGTACAGACCATTGACTTAACGCCGATGCTCGACGTGGTTTTTATTCTGCTCATATTCTTCATCGTCACCGCCTCCTTTGTGAAGCTGCCGGGGCCCGAGGTTGATCGCACCGAAGCTCTGAGTGCCGTGGCGAGAAAGCCCGCTATTTTGGTGGCGATTGATCAGCACGACGTTATTTGGATGGATAAATCAGCGCTGACTGATAATCAGGTCAAGTTCGCTCTCGCTCGCCTGCAAGCTGAAAACCCACGGGGCGGCCTGGTGATACAGGTCGACAATCGTGCCAGTATCGGTCGTCTTGCGCTGGTTTCAGATCTGGCAGGGCAGTTGGGTATCAGTGATATTTCTGTGTCGGCGCTTAATGATTAGATGGTTGCAAGGCGGGAATGAATCCGGTGCTAGCATTGCTGCCCGCTTTACTGGCGCTTTACTTGGAGCGGTGTTAGTCACTAGCGTACTACTGATATTAATGGTGTTAATGGTGATCAACCGGAGTGAGGCACCAGACAGCAAGGGCAGTTATAAAATTGCCGATATCTGGCAGCCCGAGCGGACCTTGAGTGAATTCGTTAAACCGCCAAAGCCCAAGCGCCCCCCTGAGACGGCCCTTATGCAGCCCAGCATGCCCACGCAAAGTCTGAGTTTCGACACGCCCGCACCACGCATTAGTTTACAGGCTGCACCGCGCCCCACGGCAAATTTACAGGCCGGGCTGGGTGGCGACTTTGCCCGCGATACGGATTATATTCCGGTCTATGTGCCCCAGCCTTTATACCCGCGCCGGGCGTTGGCCCGTGCTCGCGAAGGCTATGCAGTAGTCGAGGTGATTATTACAACATCCGGTGGCGTGCGCGGCGTTAAACTGGTTGAAGAGTCGCCCGCAAATTATGGCTTTGGTAGCGCTGCCTTAAAAGCCGCGATTAAGCTCAAGTATAAACCTCGGGTCGTCGACGGCCGCGGGGTCGAGGTGCCCGGGGTGATGTATAAATTTAGTTTCCGGTTGGAGTAGCTTGGCGATGCCCGGTCGTATTACCCGCACTATTCCTTTGTTTCTGCTGGCGCTATTTTTAGTTAGCTCGGCAACACCTGCCCTGGCCGCCCATGCAGAGAAGGCCGCTAAGCAAAGTAAATATGCCAATGCCGCTACCCGTCGACGCCAGGCCGTAGGCCAGCGCTGCGCTAAAAAGCTGGAGGCGGCACAGCGAGCTATTGATGCTGATCAGTGGTCACAGGCGGAGCAAGTACTCACTTTAGCGGGTGAGAAATACTGCACCAGCAGTTTTGAAAAATCACAAGTGTGGAATTATCTGGGCTACGCCCACTTCTCCCAGCAGCATTATCGTCGCGCTGTAGAGGCGTATTTAAGGCTGCTCGACGAACCCGCTGCTGAAATGAAAATGAAAGTCAGCACCTACAACACGGTGGCCCAGTTGTACTTCCAGCTTGAAGACTACGCCAGTGCGGCCCAATTCCTTGAGCGCCTGCTAAAAGCCTCTGCCGCCGTTGATCCACAAGCTGGTGTACATAAGGCCGATGCGCAAATAGCGGACGCAAAAACCAGGGCTTTGTTAGCTCAGGCTTATTACCAACTGGATAGAAAAAAAGACGCGCTGGTTTACATCAAACAAGCGATTAACGATTACCAACACAGCGACAAATTACCGCCAGAGGCCTGGTGGTCGCTGCAAAGCCTGCTGTATTTTGAACAGGAGCAATATCGCCAGGCCCTGCCTGTTTTGAAGCAATTAATTAAGCACTACCCTCGCTATCGCTACTGGCATCAACTCGGCGGTTTGTACGGCCAGTTGAATAAGAACATTGAACGCCTGGTGGCGACAGAAATCGTGTATCTAGCCGGTGCCTTAAAGAAAGAACGCGAACTGGTCTCCCTGGCTTATCTCTACCTCGGTGCCAATACGCCCTATAGAGCAGCGGTGACCCTTGAAACTGCAATGAATAATAAGCGGGTGACAGCGACAGCCGAGCATTTGGAATTACTCGGCCAGGCTTGGCAGCAGGCGGGTGAAGGCAAAAAAGCCCGCCCCGTGCTGGAAAAAGCCGCAGCTCTTTCTGGCGAGGGCAAAATCTACGCGCAACTGGCCGGTGTTTATCTCGATATTGGCGACAATGCAAAGGCAGTAACAGCCGCACAAAATGCCCTGCAAAAGGGCCAGCTCAAGCGCCCCGGTGCCGTACATCTAGTGCTGGGTAACGCCCAGTTAAATTTGCATTGTTACGACAAGGCAGTGATAGCCTTTGAACAAGCGAGTAAATACAAGGCCGCCGCGGTCAATGCGAAACAATGGTTAAACTATGCCCGTGCCGAGGGCGAGAGAGTTAAAGACCTGCTTGAAGCGGGGGCAAAGTTGGAAGGGTGTGGGGTTTAGTTTGGTATAAAATCATTAAAATACCTCGCTAGCTGGAATTGTATAACGCTTGTTTTAACTTCTTTTTCTGCAATTTTTTATTAACTGAAAGGTTGCCCAACACAGTAAACGCAATGGCAACATAAATCAGAATAATTAAAAAATAGCAGTCATTATTGCTTTGGTAAGTATTTGATAAGGATTGTGCATGTCCTCTGTCATTTAGAGGTATCCCTAATACCCTCGAAAGTTAGAAAGTAATTTTCAGTCTGAAAAATATGTCGTTATCGGAAGGGAGATGGCTTGAGGATAATAAATCAGGCTTTAGAAAAATGATTCTGGCTATGGATAAGCTGGCTAGCACAGCGAGTTTTATGCCAGCGGTGAATCTCTCCAAAAGGACTACATATTTTTACCTTTCAGTCTTAATTAAAAAAATAATAAAAATTCGACTTTAAAACTATTTTTCACATTATTTGTTGTTCGTTTTGGTGAAAATATCGAAGAATAATTGCCAAATATATTGGTGGCTAAAGATAGGGGAAAAAATAGCAGAAATGTGCAGCAAGAAACCATAGATCTGCTAATAATTTCAGGCCGAAAAGATTGAGGTAAGTGCTTTATTATGCCTGCGAATAGCGGGTATCGTGCGACAAGTTTACACAGTGAATAGCCGCGAAATAGAGTGATAATTGCGCGAATAATAAAATAAATATAAACGGTGCTTTCAGATATAGCGTATGCCAATAAAATTACAGCTTAAGCTATCACTACTCGTGTCTGGTCGATAATTATATTTACAGCAAGTGTGGTGTGGCGATGCATTACTATATTTTCACTGATATTTTCGAATTAAGTCACCGCAGGTGATTACGGTAAAGGGATGGGTTGATTTAAAGATTTAAAGATTTAAAGATTTAAAGATCTAGAAATTAATTGTGCACGGGGGTGATAAAAGCGTTGAGCATAGCGCAATAAAACTGGTTGAGCCCTTGGTATGCTCGTGTAAGTAGGGGCTTTTTTTGTGACTAAATCCTATCCGAAATAGCAGTGTTTCTAGAGCTGAGCTGTGTGTTGAGGCGCGTCGTATAACTTTGCCTGAATTCTTTTCCGCCCTCGTATGGTTGTTGCGCACTCGCGACTGTTGGTAAACTGAATCGAATCACAATTATTCAGGGTGC
>JBFHDT010000161.1:0-5606 GCA_041584575.1 Porticoccaceae bacterium | reverse complement strand
ATAGCGCTAACACGCAAGCCAGGACAATCAGTATTGTGCTGTAAATCCAGCGGCGCGAAGCGTTAGTGGGGGCCGAATGATTAGCGGTAGCAGAGCTGTGATCGGCCGACTGCTGGTCACCCGGCTTGAGGCTCTGGGGTAGGGGTTTAGACAGCGGTATGTCGGCCGCTGTGATGGGCTGAAATTTTTCCGGCACAATCGTCTCGTCGCCGTTTCTGCTGTTGTTGTCAGCGTTGTCGTCAATGTTATCGGGCATTACTGAGACGTTTGCTCATCGTCACTGATGTCGGCTGGTGTACCGCGTTCAAGCGCGTAGATTTTTTGTAGTAATTGCTTCCACTGCTGATATTGCGCTTGCACATTGCCGCTTAGAGTGATGGTTTGATCTTCCAGGGTAACGGTGCGTGGCTCGACTTCGCTTTCCAGCGACTGGCCCAGTTCTGCCAGGGCTTCGATATGAATTTGCGCCTGCCCTTTTTTTGCCAGCCCACTTTTGACCAGCAAAGCGCCACTGCCAATAGCGACAGCACCCGCAGTGCGCGTTGCACGACTATTGCTCCCGGCGGCAACGATGCCGGCAATAACCGTGACAATGCCACCGATGGTTCTCTCTCGTGACTGGCGCTTCAGTTGGCGAACAGCGAGTATTTCATCATAATTTTGTGTGCGCCAGCTTTGGTACGGGGCCTCCATTTGCAGTGAAAAGGCATCGTAATATTCTTGAGTGGTATCGACAAACAGATAGTCGCGCTCACGAATTCGCTGTATGCGTTGCAAAATCGGGTCGTTGGTGGCTGGTAGGCGTTTAATGTCGAGCACACCTTTGCGGTTGGCCTGAATGTGCTCGTCGAAGGCTTCGGGGCTGAAATCGCGGGCGAAACGCAGGGTGGAAATATTGCGCAGGGTTGTCGCCTGCTTGCCGTCCAGGGTTCTGCGAAAGTCAATTAAATCGTTGGCAATGCGGTTAAATAAGCCCTGAAAAGGATCGCGTTGTAAGCTTTTGCGTCGCTCGTAGGCGTATTTACTGGCTGTCTGAGAGTAGCTTCTTTGATACCACTGTCGGCCGCTGGTGTCGGTGACGGTAACGCCCAGCGTTAGTTTTTCGCCATCGGAATGGAGGATGATGCCCTCAACATAAATATCGGTAACAACTTCCTTGCTGGGTAGCACGCGCACCGCGCCCCAGGCCGCACTGTCCTGAAGGGTACGAGTGAGCTGGTTGGCGAGATAGTGCCCCTCGGCGATGCGCACAGCCGGCAGCACAATATCTGCCTGTTCGTCACTCAGGTTATCTAAACCAGGATCGAAGGCCAGTACCCCAAGGTCGAGAAGTTCGGCCTCGGCAATTTCTTTATTTTCTAACTGCAGAGGCGTGTAGGTGGTTGATTTAACCTGAATGGGCGCATTACAGGCCGTCAACAGCAGGCTTATAAGCACGCAGACAGCGCTATTGATTCTGACAGAGTCAGCCCTGGCAGAGTTGATCATTTTTGTCGGTTTATTAACGTGTCATCTCCTCTTTAGAATGTACGTTATTGTTGGTTTTTGTACTTGCGGTATTCATCCCAGAGCTTTTCTCGCAATGCGGGATCTTTCTCTTTTAGCGCCGCTTCGCGAATTTGACGAGCGACAATATCGTCATCACTGCCGCCTTCAATATCTTCGGGTATGCCGCCACGTCGAGTTGTCTCCGGCCCGCCGGGGCTTGAAGTGTTACTTTCAGCAGCCGATTCACTGTGGCTGGCGTCTCCACTGGGGGTGGTACTCGCGCTTTCATTGCTGGCTTGTTGACCATCGCTCTCGTTGTCACCCTGGTCGGCACTTTCAGGAAAATCGCCGTAACCCGGTAGGCCTTCGTAGATATCACCGTCTTCAAACAAAGAGCCATCACCACCAGAGTCGCCACCGAGTACACCGCTGTTTGCACCACCGTCATCACCACCCAGGCTGGCTTCGATGGCCTCAGCTTTGGCGCGCTCATCGAGAATCATGCCATCAAAGTCGGCGATGGAGGCATCGAGTTCGGCGTCAAAATCGGCAATAATTTCTTCATCACTACGAGCGGAGCTTGTGCTAGCAGACCCTGGATCAATGTCTTTTTGTGCTTGTGGCTGAGATTGTGACTCGCTCGCCTGGCTTTGGGGCTGGGCTGGCATGGGTGCCTGGGTGGGGGTGGATGCACTTTTACAGCCACTCAGAAAAAGCACGAGTAAAAGCCCCGTCAATAACACATATCTCAACGGTTGTTGAGAGGCTGGCTTAGGGAGAAGTGAGACAAAAGTACAGCTGTAGAGCATTAGTATCCTTAAGTGAGGTGTAGATAATGTGAAACAGGCGTTAATGTATTAATGGTATTTTGACTCTGGTATCGCTGACAAAAGCAGGCTGATTATTGACAAACTGGGGCCGAAAGCGAGAGTCCTTAATGGCATCCATGAGCATATAGCGCAATCTGGTTTTCCCCGTGGGGCTTTGCTTGGCAAATAATGACTCCTCGATATTTTCAATTTGGCTGCCCCAGCCTTCCTCTGAAATATCGACATCGGCTGTCATCAGTAGCGTAGCCTGTTTCTCCCCATGGTTTTCCATACGCACGGCTGGCAGTAGGTGTGGTGTGGCAAAAAGTGTTGCATGTAAGGTCTCTGCTTGATCAGATGCGTCAATGTGTGTCAGTACCTGCTGATAGTGAAGCATAGCCTCTTGTCGATGATTGAAGAGTAAATACCAGTCGGCGAGTTCGGTTTGTGCCCGCAGGTTTTCTTCTAGAGACGCGGTGGGTAGGGAGGCGGTCAGCTCAACAATACGTTCGTGACAAACCTTGCCACGGCGAAAACTGGCGCCGTTAAGAATGCCAAAGCGCTGGGGGTTGGTGGTGGCAAGATCATTGGCACTCAGGCTGTAGTGGGAATCTGTGGATGCTGACCATTCGTCACCCTGGTGGCGGGACAGGTGAAAGTTGATCAAAGCGGCGCTGCGCAGTAGTTGAATCTGTTCGCGTGGGTTTGGGTTTGCCTGAGCTTGATTCAATTCCAGAGCACCGGTGATTAGACTATTGGCTGATGTTAGATGGTCAATACGCTCTCTGCTATCAGCGAACTGATAGGCATCGATGTGCCAGAGTGCGAGCTTGTTTAACAGTGGGACTAAGCGAGGGTCCCGATTGCCATAACTTGCCATGTGCATGCGCAATAGCTGGTGGTAGCTGTTGGTGACGGACTCAAAGTTCATTAAGTATTTTTGGCTATTAATAATACTGCGCAGCATGGGTACCTGCGACAAACTGTTAAGGCCGTGGTTAACGCGATTAATATGCATGGCTCGGCGCAATGCTTTTAAAGCCTTGCCGTGTTGTCCTCCTTTTTGTAATTCGAGCCCAAGGCTGTGTAGTACTTCAGAGGAGTTTGGGTGGTAAGGACCTTCCGTTTTGTGGTTTTGTAAGGTGGAATAGAAGGCGGAAAGTTTGGCAGAGTTATAACCGGAATGTTGCGTCGATACTTGATTGTGCGGACCCTTCGCTCCTGTAGTCAGTAAAGAGTCAGCCGTAGCGGGCAAGGTGAGACCAAGGGCCGATAAGCTCAGCATGAAGGCTACAGCCTGGCCCGCGCACTTTATTCGATGCCAACACGGTGCTAAGGCTTTACTAGTCAGCTTGCTGTTTCTCATGGCATTGTTGCAACCTCTAGCGGGCTTTGGCTTTGGCTGCGGCTCTTTGGTTTAATCTGCAACCTTTGGAAGTATCTTACTCCAATATGTTCCCTTAGGAAGAGTTTCACGACACTGCTGGGAGAGTCTGGTTCTGCAGAAAAGTTAAAGCCTGCAATTGATAGCGCGATGCACATATTTAGCTATACATCCAAGTGTAGCCAATGGGGTCTTTTACGCGCCCAGGGTACTGCCGCAACAATTACAGTCAAAAGCAATGTTGATCTTTTCATCGCTAGAGAGACGGGGTAGTCAGCATAGCGGCTGTTGTATTGGCTGTATTATTCAAAGGAGAAATTGTGGATCCCATTAGTCAGGCTTTACTCGGTGGTGTTGTGGCTCATGCGGCAGCGGGTCGCAAGCTGGGTCTACGTGCAGCGGGTTGGGGGGCGTTGGCAGGCGCTTTTCCCGATATTGATGTCGCCTTTGGTTTATTTGCCGATAATATCGCCCAATTACAGTTGCATCGCGGTGTAACCCATTCCCTCTTTTTTGGCCCCGTTGTGGGTAGTGCGGTGGGCTGGTTCTTTTGGCGAAGAGATCGTGCGCGGGGTGAATCCAGCACATTAATGAGCTGGCTTGGAGTTTTCGTGTTGGCACTGTTGTCGCACCCCCTGCTCGATACCTGCACTCCCTACGGTACGCAGTTGTTAGCGCCCTTTTCCGATGCGCGTTTTGCCTGGCATGCGGTACCGATTATTGAGCCAATTTACACTGCCATCTTATTGCTTGGTATTTTACTGTTACGTTATGCGGCGCGAGTTGGCTGGTTGGTATCCGGGTTAACACTGGTCGTGTCGAGTGGCTATCTGCTGTGGGGCTGGGTCTTAAACCAGCAGGCGATTGAATTAGCTGAGCGGCAGTTGGTACGCGATGGTGTCGTCGATGCCAAGGTTTATGCGTTTCCTACCTTTTTCCAGATGCCACTACGCCGTGTGGTGGCGATTGATGAGCAGCACATTTATGTTGGTTTTATCACCCTCGACCAACCCTGTGAGATTGCCTGGGGGGTGCAAGCAAAATCTCAACACCCGGCTATTGATGCATTGCGCAATACCCGGGCAGGAAAGGTTTTTTACTGGTTTTCTAGTGGTCTAGTCTCGGAGCAGGTCAGGCGTACCGAGCGTGGTTTTGTCGCCCAGATGGTTGATTTGCGCTATGGCAGGAGCACCGATGCGAGCCGCGGTATGTGGGGCGTGCGCGGGGGATTTGATACCGAGGGAAAAGCTCTGGGTGAAGCGGACCTGTATTACGGTGATATGAGCTTGAGCCTGGATGACGTACGCACGGTATGGCAAACGGCGTATCCGAGTGAGGCAGAGGCGTGCTCGAAAATTACTACCATTGCGGGCAGTTTGAAGCATTAAGGTCAGCACCATCCTCAGGCCTTTTATACCAGCTTGCAATGTTGGTGTTGATTGTCGCTGCCGCGGATTAGTAAATACGGTATATAGCGAAAAATAACTGCCTCCGTCTAATTCTGTGCAAGTGATGTTTCAAGCCCTAAACGGGCCTCGCCAATGAAAACCTCAGCAAGTCCTGATTTCCTCGCTGTCTGACTAATCGCATGCATGGCCGCACAAACTTGATGCATTACGCGCCAAAAGAGCGCCCATTTCGTGGCATTAAGGCCAGCAAGGCCTTGTTTCGAGAAGAATAGGGTGCTGGCACAAGGCTTGCTATGTCAGTAATACACTTTCTTAAAATTGTATTACTAGGCGGGGAGCACTCATGATCAAACCCTTACGTACATTTGCGGCGGCCGTCGTTGGGCTGGCCATTTCAGTCCTTAGTTTCGCCAGCCAGGCTGAACCATTAAAGATTGGTTACTCGGACTGGCCGGGATGGGTTGCCTGGGAAGTCGGTATTGAAAAAGGCTGGTTCAAAGAAGCCGGTGTGGATGT
>JBFHDT010000160.1:0-5610 GCA_041584575.1 Porticoccaceae bacterium | reverse complement strand
TTCTCAGCACACCACATAACGGTTTCAGCACTTAATACGCCGGGAATCCACTGCTGAGGCATTTCCTGGTAGGGTTTGACCCACGGGTTCACATGACGATAGTGAAAATGCTTACCCTCGTAGCGCCAGGGGCCGTCTTTCGTCCAGCAATCCATAATGAACGAGTGAGCCTCGTTAAACATTTCACGGTTATAAGCAGGATTAGCATTATTGAAGAACTGCTCGCTACCTGCACCACGTACCCAGCCAGAAACCAGGCGACCCCGAGAAATGGTATCAATAGTCGCCAGCTCTTCTGCTATTCGCAGAGGGTGTTTAACACCGGGTAACATATTACCAATAATTACAATCTTGGCTTTGGACGTGATCCGCGCCAAAATAGCTGCTTCAATATTGACCACGCTGCCTGAGCAGAAAGGATTGCCGTGGTGCTCGTTAATGGCAACCGCATCGAAACCCACTTCTTCACAGAAACAGGCTTCGTCAAGGTAAAAGTTATAATCATGAGCCGACTTTTCGCGATCGACATAACTATTAGAAACGCCAAAGAAGGCACGGTTTTGAAGAACAGGGGCTTCATCGATATAACGCACGGGGCGTTCAGTAAAATGTGCAATTTGCATGACTATTTAGTCTCCAATTCTTTTATTACGCAAGGAAGTGTTTAACAGCGGCAACAAACTCTGCGCTATCTTCAATTTCTGGGCGGTGGCCAGTACCCTTGATAGTTACGATATCGGCCTGGGGCAGAGCATCGTGATATTTTCTGATGCAATCCTGCGGCACCACTGCATCTTCACTACCACGAATCAGCAAAGTTGGCAGCTTGGCATTTTTTGCACTGCGCAACAGCTCAGGGAGGCTGGGGTTGAACATATAGGGTTCCCAACCGATACGTGCACTTTCAGCGCGAGCATCTTCAAACAACTCAAACTGTTCAGGTGACATATCACCGCCATAAATTTCACTAAACTCTTTCGCATCGTGATTGAAGACTGTCTGACGCAAGCAAGTTTTAATGGTGCAAGCAAAAATATCAAAAATCTCACCTTCATCCGGCTTGATGCCCATCGGGCCAACCAGCGTGATGGAGCCAAGTAACTCAGGATTTGCAGCGGCCATTTCCGCAGCGGTATAAGCGCCGGCAGAAAAACCCAATACGTCCGGCTTTTCCAAACCCAGCTCGCGAATCACATTCAAATAATAGTTGGCGAGATCGCGGTGACGCCACATCCAGTCCTGACGCGGCGACTTACCAAATCCCGGCTGTAAAGGAATAATGAGTTCTCTGTCTTTCGCCAGCTCTTCATTCCAGCTCATCCAACCCGTGTAACCGAGCTCGTCGTGCAGAACCAGCAGTGGTTTGCCAGAACCACCCCGAATTAAGACAAGATCTGAGCCGGCTAGGTTGTGCGTTTCTTCTTTCCAAGTAGCCAATGGTTTCTCCTTATAAATAATAGTTAGTTAAAAAGGTACTTAATTGAATCAACCCCTGATACAGCGATCAGAAAAGGCCAATGCTCGTCGTCAAAACACCTCGCAAACACTAATTTTTGTTGTCTCGAGCGAGGTTTTCGAAAGTAATAAGATGCTAAAATGTGAACTAAATTCAAACATGAGCAAAAAGCCTTAGCAACCACAAATTTAGCCGGGCGCATGCTCTGGGTCAACTAAGTCAGTAAGGTAAAACCTTGACTTAGTCCAATTCGAAACTACCGTTAGTTAAAGTGTCTTATACTCAATGGTACGCTGTGGTACCATCGCGATCAGGCGAGCTCGTCCAAAGGAAGGCAAAGTAAAGAACACCATCCCAAATGCCACTGGACGAGAAGAAAAAAAGACATCCCAGAATATCGCGACAACACGACTGTAGAATGATCTAACGCTCAGTTTCGTGTCTTTAAATACTCAAAAATTGCTTTGACCAGCACTTACCGAACTGATGCAGCTCGGTATATGCGTCACTATTTATGATAAGGATTGATATGACCTCGAATTTTCGTCTTTGCCTGCCCGCTCTCGCCATCACCCTGTTTTTAACAGCCTGTGGTGACAGCCAGGATACTAAACCAGTGCCGGCGGACAAAACCAAGCCAGCCCCTCGGGCAACACTGATCAGTACAACCCAGACAAAAACGGTAACCGTTGAGGTGGTCGAACACTCTGTGGGCTCGCTGGAAAGCATTATCAGCCCCGAAGTTGCCGCCGAAGTTGAAGGTCGCTTGCTAACTCGCTTTGTAGTCACAGGCCAACGGGTCAAGCCAGGGCAACTACTCGCCGAACTCGATACTGAGGATTACACCATCGCCGCCCAGGCTGCCGATGCCGAGGTCGCTCAACTTGAGGCTCTGACGAGAAACCAGCGCCGCACAGTGAAGCGCTTTACCAAATTGATCAAAGAAAAACTCATTTCTATCGACCGCTATGATGAGGCTCGGGCGCAGCTAGATTCGCTCGAGGAACAATTAAAAGCCAGTCAGGCGAGAAGCAATCAAAAGCAGCGTGGGCTGACAAAAACTCGGGTGTTATCAGCCTATAATGGTATCGTCGATGAAGAGTTAGCCAGCCCCGGTGACTTTCTAAAAGTGGGCGATCCCCTGTTTCGTATCACCAAAATTGACAAGCTCAGGGCGCGCCTCCCGCTGCCTGAAACACTCGCCAATCAACTATCACTGGGCCTCAAAATCAGGCTGGTATCGCCGATGGCACCCGATCTCACCGTCGAGAGTTCAATCCAGGAGATTAGACCCACCGTCGGCTCTAGCAATCGCGCCATTGACATCCTCACCACTATCGACAACCCGGGTCCCTGGCAGCCGGGAGCCAGTGTCACCGGCGAAATCATTCTCGCCACCCGTGACAATGCCATCCTGGTGCCCAAGGCATCGCTGGTGTTACGTCCAGCCGGTAAGGTGGTGTATGTCATCAAGGACGGCATCGCCCATCAACAAATCGTAGAAGTCGGCGAATATATCGGTGCCAATATCGAAATTACTGCGGGGCTGCAAGGCGGCGAAACCGTCGCCGTGAATGGCGCGGGTTTTCTCACCGACGGCTCACCCGTCACTGTTCGTGGAGCAAATAAGCCGTGAACCTACCATCGCTATCCATCCATCGTCATGTGCTGACAACGATGTTGTCGGCGGCACTCATTCTCTTTGGTGTTATTGGCTACTCGCGGGTCGGCGTCGATCGTTACCCGTCCACGGAATTCCCCCTGGTAGCAGTGCAGACCAATTTAACCGGCGCCAACCCGAGCGTGATTGATGCCTCGATTACCAACATCATCGAAACTGCCGTCAACGCGGTGCCCGGTATCGAGCACATTTCCTCTACCTCCTCACCCGGCAATTCCCGCGTCGTCATCACCTTTGACATGGACAAAAACATCAACGTCGCCTTTGACGAAGTGCAATCCAAGGTGAACCAGGTGATCAATCAGCTGCCGACCGATGCCGATCCACCCATCGTTGCCAAACTGGAATTTGGCGCCTCGCCCATTATGTGGCTCGCACTGGAAGGCGACCGCACGATGCAGCAGCTCAACAGCTACGCCATTAACATCATTAAGAAAAACCTCGAGACCATTAACGGTGTCGGTGAAGTCAAAATCGGCGGCAGACGCGAGCGCACAATCCGCATCAACCTCAACCTCGATAGTATGGCGGCCTTTAATGTGACCACTGGCGAAGTGCTTGCCGCTGTGAGAAATGAACATTTTATGATGCCCGGCGGCTTTTTAGTCAGCGGTGAAACCGAGCACATGGTGAAACTCGATATGGAGTATCACGACCCCCGCGAGCTGGCAAACCTGGTGGTTGCCTATCGAGACGGTGCACCGCTCAAGCTCGGCGATATTGGCAAGGTTGAAGACGGCATGGCCGACCCTCGTAGCCTGGCTCGGGTCAATGGCAAACCTACTGTCGGCCTCGGCATTGCTAAAATAGCCGAAGCGAATACGGTGGAAATCATCGACGAAGCCATGCGTCGTATTAACGAAGAAATCCGGCCACAGCTACCGCCTGGCATGAAACTCACCGTTGCTTCCGATGATTCACTCTTTGTTCGCGCCATGGTCAGCTCACTGGAAGAACATTTAATCCTCGGCACCGTGTTAACGGCCTTTGTCGTGTGGATCTTTCTTAAAAGTATTCGCTCCACCGTTATTATCGCTATTGCCATCCCCATTTCATTATTTGGCTCCATCGCCGCCATTTACTTTCTTGGCTACACCCTCAACTCCATGACCCTGTTAGCGCTACTTTTGTTAATTGGTATTGTTGTTGACGACGCCATCGTAGTGCTAGAAAACATTTACCGTCACCGCGAGTCCATTGACCCCGACCCCCGTTCCGCCGCTATTCACGGCACAGCCGAAGTGGTATTTCCGGTGCTGGCAGCCACTCTGTCGCTGGTCTCTATTTTTGTGCCAGTGATTTTTCTCGGTGGGGTTATCGGCCAGTTTTTCTCTTCCTTTGCGGTAGTGGTCACCGTTGGCGTACTCGTCTCATGGTTCGTTTCCATGACCTTGACGCCCATGCTCTGCTCTCGCTTTCTACAAGTTGAAGAACACAGCGGTGGTCTCTACTACTGGCTAGAGAGCAGCTTTCGAGGCATGGAGAATGCTTACACCAAATTACTGACTCTGGCTTTGCGCTTTCGCTGGACCGTGATACTGATTACCTGGCTACTGGTTTTTGGCTGTACATTCTTTCTAAAAGATATCGGCAAGGAGTACTCCCCTGACCAGGACGAAGCCAGCTTTATGGTCATTGTGCGCACGCCCCTCGGCTCCGGCCTGGATTATTCCAGTGGTCGCCTCGCCGAAGTCGAGGCCATTTTGGCCGAGCACGACGACGTGATAACAAGCGCCTTTTTCGGACTCGGCACCAGCGGCCGCCAGGTCACCACCGCCGTAGGTTTTGTGCGCATGACCCCGGCCTCCGAGCGTGAGCAAAGCCAGCAAGAGCTCATTGCCATTCTCGCCAAAAAATTTGCCACCATTCCCGGGGCTAAAGCCTTTGCCGCCCCTATCCCGAAAATGGGTGGACAACGCGGCGAACCGCTGCAATTTGCCATTAATGGCCCCAACTTGAATGAAGTCGCCCGTCTTGCCTATGAACTCGAAGAAAAACTAGCCGCTGTTGATGGCATTGGTTATATCGATCTCGACCTCAACCTGGCCCTGCCCCAGTATCAGTTGCGCGTCGATAGCACCCGTGCTGCCGACCTTGGGTTTTCCAGTCGCGATATTGCCGAAGCCGTCAACGTCATGGTCGGCGGTATGGACGTCGCCAAATATAACGATGACCCCGGCGATGGTGAGCGCTACGATGTGCGCATAAAAGCCGATGAGAGTTACTTTCAATCGGCGGATGACATCGATCGTATTTATCTGCGTTCACGCACTGGCACCATGATCCGTATCGACACTGTTGCCCATCTGGAAGAAACCCTCGGGCCGGCATCCATTTCGCGCTACGACCTGCGTTATTCCGCGCCTTTTTACGGCAAGCCTGAGCTACCGTTGGCTGAAGCTATTGCTACCGTCAAACAACTGTCGGATGAGATTTTACCGGTCGGCTACACTTTGGCTTTCAAAGGCCAGGC
>JBFHDT010000159.1:0-5615 GCA_041584575.1 Porticoccaceae bacterium | reverse complement strand
GTGTGGATTATTGGCGGTGACGGTTGGGCCTACGACATTGGTTACGGAGGGCTCGACCATGTCCTGGCCAGCGGTCGTGATGTGAATATTCTAGTGCTCGATACAGAGGTTTATTCAAATACTGGCGGGCAAACTTCCAAGGCAACACCCCGCGGTGCCGTTGCAAAATTTTCCTCTGGCGGGAAAGCGACAGCGAAAAAAGATTTAGCACTGTTGGCAATGGACTACGAAAACGTTTATGTCGCCCACGTTGCCTATGGCGCGAAAGATACCCAAACCTTACACGCCTTTCTCGAAGCTGAGGCCCATTCGGGGCCATCCATTATTATTGCTTACTCACCCTGCATCGCTCATGGCGTTGATTTGTCGAACAATCATCGCCAGCAAAATTTGGCCGTTAAAAGTGGTCACTGGCCCTTGTTTCGCTTTGATCCGGGTAATATAGCGAAGGGTAAAAACCCACTGCATCTCGACTCCAAAGCACCGAGTATTCCCTATCGTGATTTTGTCGAAAGCGAAACTCGCTTTAGCATGCTCTGGCACACCCACCCAGAAACCGCCGAGGAGTTTCTCACCCAGGCACAGCGCGAAGTGAACCACCGCTTTAATTACTACCAACAATTGGCGGGGCTCGATTGGAGTGACGCCACCAGTGTGGCGGCCGTAAAGGCCGGGGCAGCAACTCAAAAGTGGAGAAATAACAATGCCTGATTTGAGTACAAGTTATCTCGGTTTAACACTAAAAAACCCCATTGTGCCCTCGGCATCGCCCTTGAGCGAAAGCCTGGCGAGTGCTCAACAATTAGAGGATGCTGGTGCCGGTGCCTTAATTATGCACTCACTGTTTGAAGAGAAAATTCAGCATGAGGGTGAGCAGCTGCAGCGTTTCTTCCACCAGCAATCCATTGGCCACGGTGAGGCGGATGGTTTTCATCCCATTCCCGACGACTACCTCAGCTATCAGGATGACTATCTGGAACAGCTGCAACGTATAAAGGCTGCTCTGGAAATCCCAGTTATTGCCAGTCTCAACGGCATTAGTGACGGGGGCTGGGTTGAGTATGCTCGGGCGCTGGAAGGGGCGGGTGCCGATGCTCTGGAATTAAATATGTATTACATCGCCAGTAATGGTGAGGAGTCTGCCCAGCAGGTTGAAGACCGTTACATTGCGGTACTGCAATCAGTGTTGGCACAGGTATCTATTCCGGTTACGGTGAAATTGTCAGATCAATTCAGTGCGCTAGTCAATATGGTGAAACGTATAGAGGCGACGGGGGCAAAGGGGATTGGACTGTTCAATCGTTTTTACCAGCCGAATATTAACCTTGAAACACTCGAGGTGGAGCCAAGCCTGGAGCTATCAACGTCGCAGGAGGCCTTGTCACGTATTCGTTGGGCCGCCATTTTGCGCAGCCAGGTGAAATGCTCTATAGGGCTTACCGGCGGCCTGCATAGCAGTGATGATGTACTCAAAGCCCTGCTGGCAGGTGCCGATGTAAGCCACATGTGCAGTGCTTTATTACAACGGGGTCACGGTCATATCGCCACTGTGCTGGGAGAAGTGGAGCGCTGGCTTGAAATACGCGATTATGAATCCGTGGAGCAACTCAAGGGCAGTGTTAGCCAGCGCCATGCCATTGACCCCGGCGCCTATGAGCGGGCGAACTATATTCGCGTGCTCGATAGTTATACGCGTCCTGCCGGGGTGTTGGGTTAGAAGGGCTATCAGCCGGGTAAGCTTTTAACCAGGTAAGCTCTCAACCAGGTAAATACAGACCACCATTAACATGGAGAGTCTGCCCGGTGACATAGGAAGATTCTTCTGAGCAGAAGAAGTTCACCACACCTGCTATTTCCTCTGGCTTGCCAACGCGCTCTGCAGGTACACGAGCTTCCATTTTATCGAACTCCTCCTGCGGCAGTATGCCGCGCAGGCGTTCGTGCCAGATAATGCCCGGTGCAATGGCATTAACGGTTACTCCATGTTTGGCGAGATCCAGTGCCACAGAGCGGGTGTAGCCCGTGACGGCGGCTTTAGCAGCAGCGTAGGGCGACTGGCCGACACCGGGATGGTAGGCATACATCGAGGCAAAATTGACCACGCGACCAAAGCCTTTATCGACCATGGCTTTGCTGAAAGCACGGGTTAAATAAAAGGTGCCGTTGGCGTTGACTGCCATGACACGGTCCCAGGTTTTCGAGTCTAGCTCCCAGGGTTTAGCGTTGCCTTGAATACCGGCGTTGTTGATGAGATAGGCGATATGAATACCATCCTCTGCCAATTTCTTGGCCAGGGCATCGGCCTGTTCTTCTTTCACAACGTCAAGGGGGTAGCCGGTAAACATGGCTTTTTGCTCGTCGTTGAGCTCAGCTTTTATCCAGGGGTCGATATCGGTGACGCGGCGATCGGTGCCGATGACCGGAATGCCTGCTGCAATCAGCCGCTTAACGATGGCTGTACCCAGCCCGCCAATTGCGCCGGTGACCAGTGCGTGTCCTCTGCTCGTACTCATAGTGTTCTCCAGTTCTCTATACATTATCGATTAAAGTGAATTGTTTACCCGCCATTGACTCGGGCAGCGATAAATTTGCAAAGGGATTTGACCAGTAAACAACCAGACATGGCAAGGGTTGTTGATGGTTGGATAGAAAACTAAGCATCGGCCAAAGGGCTTTGAAGTATTACCTGATAACCGACATCATTTGTAGCTGTTGTGCGTTGCGTGAAATTTCTCGCGAACTGAGGCTACAATGGCGGACATTATGCTTGTTAGCACAGAGGTGCTGGTTAAAATGCATTCACTCTAAAAAGCCAACATCTAAACAGTAGAAAGTCGCAAATTTGCCGAGGTTATATGTCAGAGCAGTCGCTAGAAAATTTAAGTTTTACTGTGGCCCAGCACTCGATAGCCGGTGTGAAACCGCAAAATGAAGATGCGATTGGCATCCGTATTCCTCAGGGCCTGACATTGACGAATAAGGGTGCGGTGGCGGTGATTGCCGATGGTGTGAGTGCCGCAGAGGCGGGTAAGGAAGCCAGCGAAACCTGCGTTCATAATTTTCTCTCAGACTATTATTCCACACCCGATAGCTGGGGCGTAAAAAAGTCGACGACCCAGGTGCTTACCGCACTTAATCGTTGGCTGTTCGGCCAGGGCCGTAGTTTTAGCGATGCTCAAAAAGGGTATGTGAGTACTTTCAGCAGCGTTATTTTTAAATCGCAAACAGCGCATATTCTTCATGTTGGCGATTCTCGTATTTACCGCTTACGTGGCAATGATCTCGAGCAATTGACCCGTGACCACACCACGTTTATCAGCGAAGAGCAGTCTTATTTAGCCCGAGCAATGGGCCTGGACGTAAAACTCGATGTTGATTATCGCAGTGTTGATCTGGAAATTGGCGACATCTTTCTTCTTAGCACCGATGGTATTCATGACTTTGTTAAAGACAGAGATTTGCGTTCAGTGCTAGGTACACTTGTTGGTGAAGCATCAGAACAAGCGTTCTATGCTTGTTGCACAAATTTGGTAGAAATCGCCCTCGAAAATAATAGCCGTGACAACTTAAGCTGCCAGATTCTGCGCGTTGACAGCTTCCCTAAACAAAGTATTGATGACATTAGCCGCAAGCTGTCAGAGTTACCTTTCCCACCAACCCTGGAGCCAGGGATGATTCTCGATGGCTATCGTATCGAACGCGAGTTACATGCCAGTAGTCGCAGCCAGGTGTATTTGGTTTGTGACATCGACACAAACCATCGCTATTGTATGAAAACCCCCTCGGTAAATTTTGACGATGACCTGGCTTATATTGACCGCTTTGTGATGGAAAGCTGGATAGGTAGTCGTATCGATAACCCCCACGTTGCCAAGGTTGTCGGTAGTGATAAATCAAAATCGTGTTTGTATTATCTCACCGAATATATCGATGGCATTACACTGGAGCGCTGGATAAAAGAAAATCCAAAACCTGCCGTGCAAGATGTTATTTTATTGGTACAACAAATAGTCAAGGGAATAAGAGCCTTTCACAATCGCGAAACTCTGCATCAAGATATTAAGCCAGGCAATATTCTTATTGACCGAAATGGGCAGGTTAAAATTATTGATTTTGGCTCCTGTTTCATCCAGGGGATCGCTGAAATTGCCACACCTCTAGAGAGTCAAGGCATACTGGGTACCGCCGCTTATTCGGCCCCAGAAGTGGTTCTTAAGGCGAAAAGCACTGTGCAATCTGATATTTTCTCACTGGCCGTTGTGGTCTATGAAATGCTGACAGGGGTGCCTCCTTTTTCTGGTAAGCTCGAAGAATGCCGTACATCTAAAGCATATTTGAAAACCAAATATATCCCTTGTTATGAGATCAACCCCTTAATTCCCATCTGGATAGACGGGGCTGTGAAAAAAGGTCTGCGTTTTAGCCCCGAGCAGCGCTACGAAGATGTTTCTGAATTTCTACATGAGCTGCAAAAACCCAATCCAAAATATAAAGAGGGTGAACGTGGCGCATTACTCGAAGCTAACCCACTATTGTTTTGGCAAGCCTTGTCTGGATTATTATTTGTTGCCCTTTGTCTTTCTCTTTTATTTTAGGCGTATCATTTCCGAGTCGCTTCAAATCTGGCAAGCCGTTTAATCACTTCTAAAGTGAATAGTCTTGCCAGATTTCGAAGGTTGTATTGACTGGCACACCTTGTAAGAAGAGAAGTTCTTTTTATTTCTCAACAGGCCAAACTTCTGCCAGCACCCGAAGGGCAGTGGCTGCCACCGGCCATCCAGCATAGTGGGCGGCATGGGTAATCATTGCTTCAAGTTGTTCACGCTTTACACCCAGGTTCTTCGCCCCAGGAAAGTGAATGCGTTGCTCGGCTTCACGGTTAAGGGCGACAAGAATGGTACAGGTGATCATCGAGCGCTGTTCCAAGTTTAATTCTTCTCCTTGCCAAACATCGCCGAACAGGTGTTCAAGTGTGTAATCAATAAACTTCTCTGGCATGGCGCCTTTGTTTAATGTGGGTGGATTAGCGGCACCTTCTGTGAGTTTTTTAAAGAGTGCGATTCCCATTTCTCTTTTTTCCGAGTCTGACATGGTGATGATCCCTGGTTGTTGTTAAGTATATTTATGCACAGGTGCACTTGCTGGTTGAAGTGGTTATTCTGGGGTCAATTATAAAAATAGTTTGCAATAGTTAGATCTTAACAATAATAAACGAATAGGATAGCGCGAATAATGAAAAGGCAAAATCGGCAAGTGACTACCGTCGCCGGAGCTGTGAGCAGCCTTGATAAGGTGATAGTCAGCCACTCTGTTTTTTCGACATCAGTGAAACAGACAGGGACCGGATTCACGAGGTAAGTACCAGAGGGTTGTTCTTCTACGCGCAAAGTGCTCCCCGAGTGATGAAAGAGTAGAGCCATTGGGGTATCGTCAATATTTCCTCGATTGTCGATAATAAGGCCTCTCTACCCACGCCAATACGGCTTATGCCGGTGCTCAGGGGCGCAGTTATAGCAATGACGTGAATTAGCGCCTCGATCAGGCAGCAGGAATAGCAGGTCGGGGAAATCTGAAACTGCAATTATTACGCTATGTGATGGCACCATTGCGATAAG
>JBFHDT010000158.1:0-5629 GCA_041584575.1 Porticoccaceae bacterium | reverse complement strand
CCTGCCGAGGCAATTTTTGCCGAAGATGAAATTCCCGCAGGTCAGGAGGTTTTCTTTGAACTTAATACCGAGCTGGCCGATGTCTGGCCTAACATCACTATTAAGAAAGACCCTCCTGCCGATGCCGAAGAGTGGGATGGCAAAAGTGGCAAACTGGAATTACTCGAACGCTAAACCACCTCAGCCATTCGGCAAGCAAGCAACTGTACCGGTCGTTTAATCGCCATCGAATAACATATCGCTTTGTATGCCGAGCTTTTTCATGGTCGACTGAAGTTGGGCCAATATTTCAATCTGAATTTGCCTGACACGTTCTCGAGTCAGGCCCACCGCTTTACCAACCTCTTCCAGGGTGGACACGTCGTAATTTCGCAGTCCAAAACGGCGGCAAATAATTTCCTGCTGTTTTGGCGTTAACTCAGCCACCAATTTGTCGAGAGTCGCGGCAATATCATCATCACCACTCAGCTCTTCGGGGTTAGAGATATGCTCATCGGCAATCGTATCGACCAGGGACCTGGCATCATCGCCAATCAATACATCAACCGAACCCACCCGCTCGTTGAAGCGCAACAGTTTTAACACCTGCTCAGGTGTTTTATCCAGCTTATCGGCAATATCTTGGGCGGTTGGCACATGATCGAGGGTTTGGCTCAACTGCCGTGTTGCCCGCACACACTGATTGAGTTCTTTCACCACATGTACCGGCAGCCGAATGGTGCGAGTCTGGTTCATCAATGCGCGCTCAACGTTTTGGCGGATCCACCAGGTGGCATAGGTTGAAAAGCGAAAACCCAATTCCGGATCGAACTTTTCTACGGCACGAATAAGACCAAGGTTTCCCTCCTCAACCAAATCGAGGAGATTGAGGCCACGATTGACATAACGCCGCGCGATTTTTACTACCAAGCGCAGGTTACTTTCAATCATCCGCTGCCGTGAAGCCTCGTCGCCATCACGCGCTAAGCGTGAAAAATGCACCTCTTCCTCGGCAGACAGCAAGGGTGCATAACCAATTTCACGAAGATAAATACTGGCAGAATCGATTGAAGAAGCTGTGCTTTTACTTGATTCCGGTCGACTAACATGGGTTTTAACAGATTTTTTTTGCTGACCCTTTTTTAGTTTTTCTGACGCTCTCTGCGACGACATATTCTGCGACATAGCGGACACCTTATATAGTTATTGATAAGAGCCTACCCCTGTCAACAGCTATAGGGTATTTCACCCTGCCACCATGCAGTCAATGTCGCAAGTCTATCTTGACCCAAAAAAAACGGGCTATATTCCCAAAGAGAATATAGCCCGAATAAGACTCAGCTGTATGCTTCAATTGCATGTCAATGTTGTAAACCACTTACACCACCGTTGAGACCCATTCTATCCGTACATCTGACCTCGACCTTTTATATTAAAGTGTAAATAGACTCAAACTTGTCAATACAAGCTATAGGCTGGTACGCCAATAGACGTTCCCGGGAATGCGCGCCATAACTCACTGCCAACCGTGGCACCTCTGCTGTTCTGGCCATTTCCATGTCATAGCTGGTATCGCCGACCATCAGCGCTGCCTCTGGCGCCACATCACACTCTTCAAGCAGGGAAAGCAACATCGCCGGATGGGGCTTCGATGCCGTTTCATCGGCACAGCGCGTACTGTGAAAAAAACCACTCATATCAACCGCATCAAGCACGCGATCAAGTCCCTTGCGGCTCTTTCCGGTTGCCACCGCCAGAGTAAAACCCTGATCACGCAGTTTTTCCAAATGCTCTCTAACACCGGGGAAAAACGCCGAAGGCGTGCTATCTTCACGGATAAAATGAGCAGAATAAGCGGCCCGTAACTCTGCTGTCATGGCTCTATCGACACCGGGAAACAACTCCATCATCACTTCATCAAGACCGAGACCTACAATGTTTTTAGCCGCTGCTAAGCTTGGTTCGGGCAAACCCACATCGGCTGCTGACAATTGCAGGCAAAGGGCGATTCGCGACAAGGAGTCACACAAGGTGCCGTCCCAATCGAAAATCAATAAATCAGCCATAGAACCTCCATTAATTAATACAACAAACAGTGAGAGAATCAGAGCAAAGCTATTGTGCTGGGAATAATCACCCGACTAAAGCTTCTTAAGTACTTCTTCTAGTCCGCGTGGCAGAGGTGCCTTAACTTTGACGCGCCTCCCCGTGGCTGGTGACGTAAAAGCCAATTCAGCTGCATGTAGGAAAAGACGCTTCAAACCGAGGTGGCGTAATGTTTCATTAAAACTTTCATTCCCATATTTAGGATCTCCTGCCAGCGGATGACCAACCAGTTGACAATGCACTCTAATTTGATGGGTTCGACCAGTCTCCAGCTTCACCTCTAGCAAACTAGCATTCGCATAGTGCTTGAGCAGTTTAAAACGCGTCAAAGAGGGCTTGCCCTCGCTATTGGCCCTCACGATGCGCTCACCCGATGCCACTGTCTGCTTGAGTAGCGGCGCGTTTACCTCCCGCCTCTCTTTGGCCCAACGTCCCGACACGAGGGTAATATAGCGTTTGTCCATGGAACGCTGACGCATCTGATCCTGCAAGTGTTTTAACACGCGCCGGTTCTTGGCGATCAGTAGACAACCGGAGGTATCACGATCCAGACGATGTGCCAACTCAAGATAAGCATGGGGTTCACGCATCGCACGCAGTGACTCGATGACGCCGAGGTTTATCCCACTACCACCGTGTACCGCAAGGCCAAAGGGCTTATTAATCACCAGAAACTCTTCCGTCTCCAGCAATATACTTTCAGACAAAATACCGCGCAGAGAGCGCCCGGGAGAGATCGGTGCTTGTTTAGAGACCCGAACAGGAGGGATTCTCACCACATCGTCTTCGCTCAAGCGGTATTTGGGACCAATTCGGCCCTTATTTACCCGCACCTCACCTTTACGTAGCAGCCGATAAACACGGGACTTAGGCACACCTTTTAAACGGCTTAATAGAAAATTGTCTATACGCTGACCCGCCTGATCAGTATTAATTTCAAGATACTGCACCCGGTCAAACGCTGTCTTTGTTTCGTTCACCTTAACCAACCCACTAATGAATCGGCGCATTCTAACAATAAGCTACAATTTATTCTTTCAATTGAACAACTTACTAAATATTGCTATATTCGCGACTGAGCAGGGCTGGACCAATATAGTCTCTGCTCGAGATGTGATCATCGCCTGGTAAAACCAGCCGTGATACAGCCTATAAACGGGACTGCTACTAAGGATTTTAAGGTACAACTATCACTTAGAGGGAAGGCTTAGCCAGGCTCCCGCGAAGTAACTGAATTTTATCGAGTGCCTGCCTCGCAATAACAAGCAGGCACTTTTCGTCAATCGTGTTGAAGTGCACACGATATGCCCAGAGACAAAGTACAAAAAAGCAACACTGTTATTAGCAAATTTTGGTAAGTAGAAACTGAAATAACGATGCAAAATCGGCCTGCAATAAAGCGACCGAACAAGACAGAAGTGCATCTCAAGACAGCTATAGAGCCATTGGTTTATGGTTCTTTTTTAAATAATTTTTTTATTGCATGCCAAATTAATGCAAACTGCTAATTAACAAAATTAGGTCACGCAAAGGAATTCGAAGCTAGTTTTAACCCAGCCTCAGAACTACAATCACCCTGTGGTGATTAGCTAAAAAACCGACCTATGACGTCGTAATACAGGTTTTATACTCCCTGACTGGGGAGTACAGTCTATTTACAAGCAACTTACGACAAAACGCTTTTTCGTGCTAACTCCGGGCATTTTCACTGCACTAACTACACCGCAGAAAATGTAGGAATACCATGAAAAGAATGTTAATAAACGCCACCCAGTCAGAAGAGCTTCGCGTGGCACTCGTCGACGGCCAACGCCTCTATGACCTCGACATTGAAAACCGCGCCCACACTCAAAAGAAAGCCAATATTTATAAGGGTAAAATCACCCGTGTAGAACCCAGTCTGGAAGCTGCTTTTGTCGAATACGGCGCCGACCGACACGGTTTTCTCCCACTTAAAGAGATTTCTCGCCAGTACTTCAAAAAAGGCTCTGGCGGCGAGGGCCGGCAAAAAATCAAAGACCTGGTCAAAGAAGGCCAAGAAGTCGTTGTACAGGTTGAAAAGGAAGAGCGCGGCAACAAAGGTGCTGCACTTACCACCTTTATCAGCCTTGCCGGCCGATACATGGTGCTTATGCCCAACAACCCCAGAGCCGGTGGCATTTCTCGTCGGATTGAAGGTGATGAGCGCAGTGAATTGCGCGAGGCAATGCGCGACCTGAATATACCTGAAGGCTGCGGCATTATTGTTCGCACCGCGGGTATTGGCCGCTCTGCCGAAGAACTTCAGTGGGATCTCGACTACCTCCTCCACCTCTGGGAAACCATCGACAACGAAGCCCAGCAGTCTTCTGCACCTCATTTCCTGTTTCAAGAAAGTAATGTTGTTATACGCGCTATTCGCGATTACTTGCGCCCCGACATCGGCGAAGTCATTGTCGATAGCCCCGAGGTGTTCCAGTTGGCATCAGCCTTTATTCAGCAAGTCATGCCCAACGATCACAGCAAGGTAAAATTTTACGACGATAAAATCCCACTATTTAACCGCTATCAGGTTGAAAACCAGATCGAAACTGCCTTCGAACGCGAAGTTAAATTGCCCTCGGGCGGTTCCATTGTTATTGATATCACCGAGGCCATGGTATCGATCGACATCAACTCTTCCCGCGCCACCAAAGGTGCCGGTATCGAAGAAACCGCCTATCAAACCAATCTCGAGGCAGCCGATGAAATCGGCCGCCAATTACGCCTGCGCGATGTCGGTGGCCTAATCGTTATTGACTTTATTGATATGCAGGCCAATAAAAACCAACGTGATGTTGAAAGCCGTGTTCGTAAAGCTCTGGAAATTGACCGTGCCCGAGTACAGGTTGGACGCATTTCTCGCTTTGGCCTGCTCGAGATGTCACGCCAGCGACTTAAACCCTCACTTGAAGAAATGACCTTTAAGATCTGCCCTCGCTGTAGTGGTCAGGGCACCATTCGCGGTACTCGCTCAATTGCACTATCCATTCTCCGCCTGATGGAAGAAGAAGCGCAAAAGGAAAGCAGCAAGGAAATTCGTGCCATCACGCCAGTCCCCGTCGCCACCTTTCTTCTCAACGAAAAGCGCAGTGAAATTAGCGAGATTGAACAGCGTAACAACATCCGTTTGACTATCCTGCCCAACCCTTCCATGGAGACACCTCACTTCGAAGTCGAGCGTATACGCGCGCAGGACGAAGCAGATCAGGACAAAGGATACAGCTATCAAATTGCCGCCGAAGCCTCCAAAGAAAACCTCGTGGAATTGATGGAACCATCAAAACTGCCACCCATAGCCAAACCTGCGGTGGAAAACTTGCCACCCCAAATCCACGCCCCCGCATCCCCTGAAAAAACCCCTGGAACAACAAACGAAAGCAACAGCGACCAGCCTGAGCCCAAAGCCAAGTCAGAAGGCATGCTCAAACGATTGTGGCGAACACTTTTCGCTATCAGTGAAGCGCCAATAGCCGAGCCTGTAGAAAAATCCGTCAAAGAAAAACCTGCGGAGCGCAAATCCCCT
>JBFHDT010000157.1:0-5630 GCA_041584575.1 Porticoccaceae bacterium | reverse complement strand
GCCCAGCTGATCCCCGAAGACAAGCAATCCAGCGCGACTATTATCACCCGAGAAGACGCGGTGGTTTGCGGCATCGCCTGGGTCAACGAAGTCTTTCATCAACTCGATCCGAACCTGAAAGTGAGCTGGGCAGTACGTGATGGCGATGCCATCAGTGTCGACCAAACCCTCTGCACTTTAGAGGGCAATGCGCGCGCACTGCTGACGGGCGAGCGCGCCGCTTTGAATTTTCTGCAAACCTTATCGGGCACCGCCACCACCTCTCGCCGCTACGCGCGCCTGATGGCCGGGAATGGAGAGGCGGGCCAAAAAATTCGAGTACTTGACACACGCAAGACTCTGCCCGGCCTGCGCCTGGCACAAAAATATGCCGTTAAAGTCGGCGGCTGTGACAATCATCGAATAGGCCTCTACGACGCCTTTCTCATTAAAGAAAATCATATTATCGCCTGTGGTGGCATTGCAAAAGCGGTGGCTCAGGCGCGCATTATTGCCCCACAAAAACCGGTGGAAGTCGAGGTCGAGAACCTCGACGAATATCAGCAAGCACTCAGCGCGGGCGCCGATCGTATTATGCTGGATAACTTTTCCCATAAAGATATCCAGCAAGCACGACAAATCAGCCTGTCTCAAGCAAGGAACACCGCGGTAGAACTGGAGGTTTCGGGTAATATTGCAGCTGATAATATCGAGCAATATCAGGGTCTTGATGTGGATTTTGTTTCGACAGGAGCGCTGACTAAACATTGTCAGGCGATCGATTACTCAATGCGCATTGAGTAATCGTACTGAAACACTAAAAAGCCCGGCGTCACTGAAAGTAAAGTCCCGGGCTTTTTCTTAATCGCTGATTAACTCAAGTTTCAACTCAGGCTACTTACCGCCATTCATAAGCCCCCTAACGGCAGCGGGAATATCAGCAGGCAGCACCAAAAACTTGCTATTCTCTGATTTCGCCATATCCCTAACCGCATCGACATAGCGCTCGCCCAGCAAATACATCACCGGAAGATCGTTCTCTCCCACCGCTGAGGTGACTTTTTCAATAGCTTCCTTGGTCGCTTCGGCAATGACAATTTTAGCCTCAGCATCCCGCCGGGAGGCCTCAAGGCGACCATCGGCCTCTAAAATCGCTGCCGACTTTTCACCATCGGCACGAGTCACCGTGGCACGGCGCTCACGCTCTGCAGCGGCCTGCTCTTCCATCGCCGACTGCATGGTCCCAGAAGGATTAATGTCCTGAATTTCGACGGTTTTCAGGGTAATCCCCCAATCGGCAATATCATCAGATATAGAGGCTTTCAAAGCGACTTTAATTTTATCCCGTGAAGATAGCGCGTCATCCAGCTTCATTTCACCAACAATGGAGCGCAGTGAGGTTTGTACCAGAGTCCGAATCGCAATTTCATAATCCTCGACACCGTACACGGCTTTTTCGGGCGAGAGAATGTTGATGTAGGCCACCGCGTTGGCAATGATCACCACATTGTCGAGAGTAATCACCTCTTGAGAGGGAATATCCAGGACGATATCTTTAGTAGTCACTTTGTAGGCCACATTGTCCATATAAGGAATAATAAACTGTAGTCCCGGTGGCAGGCTGCGGTGATATTTGCCGAGACGCTGTATCACCCATTTACTCCCCTGAGGCACCTGCTTAACGCCCTTAAATAAGGTAACAACGGCGAGGGCCAATAAGCCCCAAATAATAATCGAGCCATTCAATAGCATAGGTACGTTCTCCAATGGTGGTTTTTACGAAAGTGACAGGTATCGAAATACTTTCGGCGTTAAGAGTATCAGTTAGACGAGTGGAGTATCTATATTTGTCTTACGCTATTTAAGGAGGGAGCTAGATATTTGCCCTCTGCTTATTAAATAGCTGGAGGGCAAAGGGATGAGAAATAATTTAACCGCAGGTAACACTATCTTTTGCAAAAATCTCGCTATTTATTTTCTTTTTTTTAGCCATTTTAGTTGACAGCACTTACCCACAAAAACTGTGGATAAGTCTGTGGATTTACGCCTCACAACTAACAGAAAGCCCCGTAATCGTTAGTACTGTCACAAAATGGTTACTTTTTAGTCATAAAAAAATAACTATAAAAATCAATGACCTGCAGGCCTGACAATGTTAAATCAATGACTTACGACGGTATTTAAAAAGCAGCTTTAAGTAAAACCACTAACTGTGGAAAAGACACACCTGCGGTCACAATAAAACCTTGAAAAGGTATTAATCGAAGCTAAGACCCAGTCGGCGACCAACCAGCTCATAAGATTCAACAACGTCGCCTAAATCTTGCCTAAACCTGTCTTTATCTAGTTTTTCACGGGTATCAACATCCCATAAACGGCAGCCATCTGGCGTAAATTCATCACCCAGCACCACCTCGCCTCCCGTCGCCACACCAAATTCGAGCTTGTAGTCGACCAGCAGAATGTTACTGTCAAGAAACAGCGCTTTGAGTACATCGTTAACAGCAAAGGTTAAGGCTTTCATCTTTTCGACATGTTCGGGCTCTGCCCAGCCAAAAGAGCTGATGTGATAGTCATTGATCATCGGGTCACCGAGGTCATCATTTTTGAGGAAAAACTCAAAAGTGGGAGGATTTAGATCTAGCCCTTCCTCCACCCCCAAACGACGGCAAATGCTACCAGCAGAAATATTGCGCACCACACACTCAACCGGAATCATATCCAGGCGAGCCACCAGCGACTCCTGGTCGCTGAGCAGTGACTTGAAGTGAGTCGCAATACCCGCAGCTTCTAACTTTTCCATGATAAAGGCATTAAATTTGTTGTTAACCATGCCTTTGCGATCCAGCTGCTCGATTTTTTTACCATCGAATGCAGAGGTGTCATTGCGGTAAAACAGGATTAATGACTCGGGGTCATCCGTAGTAAAAACCGATTTAGCCTTACCTTTGTATAATTCTTCACGTCTTTCCATTGTCAGATAGTCTCCTCGACTTGTGTTCTGAACACCAGCTTCAACATGGCGACTGTATTAACACCGAGAAACGGCGTTTTAACGCGACATGCCTGTTTATTACTTTTCCTTTGTTTTGCGGCTAGCCTTACTCCAGCACCAACCAGTCCACACAGTCATCCTGACTGGCGTATATTATTTGAGGCACCACCGTTGCAACCGGCGCAATGGCCTCCTGCACAACACCCAGCGCATTATTCTGCTGGCTAATATGGCCGACAACCAACGCCTGTAACGAGCGAGGCTCAACCGCCTTTAACAAGCCTGCGGCTTGCTCATTGTTCAAATGGCCCCAGTCACCACCCACTCGTTGCTTTAGCGTATAAGGGTATGGCCCATCTGCCAGCATTTTCGGGTCGTGATTGGCTTCTACCAACAGACCGTCACACCCTTGATAGCACTCAAGTACATGAGGGCTAATATGCCCCAAGTCTGTCAGTACGCCCAGCTTAAGCCCAGCGTAATTAAAGATAAATTGTACCGGCTCACGGGCATCATGGGGAACGGCAACCGGCAATACATCAACACCACCTACCTGAAAAGACTGCTGCGGCGTAATCAGATGCAGATCGATGTCAGGGGGAGCTGTGCCAACCTTTGCCGTGCCACCCGTCATATAAACCGGCAGGTTATGGCGACGAGACAGCGTCCAAACTCCTTTAATATGATCGCTGTGTTCGTGGGTCACCAGAATCCCGCTAAGCCGAGTTCCATCAAGTTGCAGCATAGCCAGTCGACGCTCCAGCTCGCGAGCTGAAAAACCACAGTCAAGCAACAGGCAAGCATCGCCAGCCTCAACCAGCGTTGCATTACCCTTGCTGCCACTACCGAGGGAAGCAAAGCGCATCACCACGGGCATCCGCTCCAGGCGACACTCAAAATACGCTGCAGTAAAAGCCCTAACAAACCAGGGCGGGACCGCTCGAACACTGAAAGTCTAAGAAAGATTTGCGCGAATTTTTTTCAGCAAGCGCAGCGCTTCTGTTCGTTTAAGCTCCTTTTTCTCAGCATCGACTAACCTCACCTCAACACCCTCTTCGCCACTGACAAGGCGAATCAAATAGGTCACTGACAGACGTTGCTCCTCTTCATTAGCACTAAACAAACTGGCAAAAAAGCCAGGCTCTTCTTCGTCGGGGTCACCGTAATGCACATAGAAAACGCCTTCTGTACGGTCTTGGTCAACCAATAGAAAACCATCACGGCCGGTCGAATAACCCACCGACGCCCAGGAGCGGTCAAAATCGAGTTTCAACAACAAGTAGGGACTCGCCTCTTTGGGCGTAATGATTTCAACTTTTGAGCTACCACCAATCGACTGCGCCAGGAGTGACACAGTGCCACTCGACTCGTCGCCAGCCAGCGCGCTGGCTAACATGTTAGCCATGGCTTTTTCGCGCTCATCGTCATCGGACTCCAGCGGCCAGGCGCCAGGTTCCGCATCCTTCTTAATGCGCATATGTAAAATGGCCACTTCGGTGCTATCGACCTGCACACCCGGTTCAATACGAAACTGGAAGCGGTGCTTGTAAATTTCGTCACTTTTAAGTTCGAGCCATACCGTTTCCAGCACACCCGAAGCGGCATCCGCATAGGCTGTTGGCAGGGCATTGCGATTCAAAATACTACGAATACGTGGCCACACCTCACTCGGTGCGCGGTTAGTCAAAACCCAGCGCTTACCACCCAAGGTCTGAATTTTGACCTCTTCGTCGAGTAGATTACCACTCAATGGCTGTGGTCTGGGAGCACCGGTGCCCTCTTCAAGCAAGAGGCTCGTATCGGGGATTTCAGCAATCACGTAGAGCTCGCCCAGAGCATCGTGATCGGCGCCCTCAGGCACAATCATCACGGGCATTTCACTGGCCAGCTGATAGTCATTGTGACGATCGCGCAACAGCCCATCATCGTCTAACATCCAACAGCCTGGTAGCACTATTAGCCCGAGTACAACTGACAGCAATCGAGCATGTAACGCTAATCGCTTATGAACATTAACCGGCAAAACTAATTTCATTGAATTTCCAGAGGGTACAGCGCGAAGGCGCAAACGAATATCTGATCGCTCTCCAGCAAAACGCTACATTACCGCAACATTTTGCATGGCAGCTTTCAGCTCAGCCCGATAAGCCGTTGAGAGAGGTGTTAATGGCAAACGGATGGTGTCCTGTGCCATCAAACCCAATTCGGCGACGGCCCATTTTACGGGTATTGGGTTGGACTCAACAAAGAGTACTTCATGCAACTTGGCCACTTTATTATTCAAAGCCCGCGCCTGTTCGGCATTCCCCGCAAGGGCTGCAGCGCAGAGCTGATGCATGTGCCGAGGCGCGATGTTGGCGGTCACCGAGATATTGCCCTTACCACCCAGCAAAATCAGTTCGACGGCAGTGGCGTCATCACCGGAATAAACGGCAAAATCATCGGGTGTGCCGGCAACAATAGCGCGGGCACGATTCAAGTCACCAGTAGCTTCTTTAATACCCACAATATTGTCCAGCTGCGCCAGCCGACACACAGTCTCTGGCAGCATGTCGCAGGCTGTACGACCGGGCACATTGTAAAGAATCTGCGGTATCGCCACCGCTTCAGCAATGGCCTTGTAGTGTAAGTAGAGGCCTTCCTGAGTCGGCTTATT
>JBFHDT010000156.1:0-5631 GCA_041584575.1 Porticoccaceae bacterium | reverse complement strand
TCGCGGGTGCCAAAGTGCAGGCTTACGTTGTCGAGTCGGAGTAGGGGCATAGTGGCAGTGACTGTAATGTGTACATTGAGTAGAGGCCTTTGCACAGGAGATGATTTTGTTTCCAGGCAAGGCAAAAAAAGCGCGCAATGAGGGAGTTTACAGGTGTAAATGACCGATTGAGCACTTTTTTACCAAAAGTAGGCGTTTTTAAACGACGCAGCATGGGAGCAAAATGGCTCTCGTGCATAGGTTTCTAGTTAAAGAATAAAACGTGACAAATCTTCGTCGCTGGCCAGTGCGTCGAGGTGCTGGTCGACGAAGGCGGCATCGATATCGATGGTTTTACCATCGGCTGCCAGATCAGCGGCCTCAAAAGACACCTCTTCCAGCAAGCGCTCAAGGACGGTATGTAAGCGACGTGCGCCAATATTCTCAGTGCGCTCATTCACTTCTGAAGCAATCTCTGCCAGACGCTTAACACCCGCGTCACTAAAATTGACACCCAAGCCCTCGGTGGCCAGTAGCTCGCGATACTGTTCGGTGAGTGAGGCTTTAGGCTCGGTGAGGATGCGTTGAAAGTCGTCGGCATTGAGTGAGTCGAGCTCAACACGAATCGGCAGGCGACCCTGCAGTTCGGGAATTAAATCGGAGGGCTTGGAAAAGTGGAAGGCTCCCGAGGCGATAAACAAGATGTGATCGGTTTTGATCATGCCGTACTTGGTCGACACTGTGCTGCCTTCTATCAGTGGCAGCAGGTCGCGCTGTACGCCTTCGCGGGAAACATCTGTACCCGAGGTTTCACCGCGCTTGGCGACTTTGTCGAGCTCGTCGATAAAGACAATGCCATTTTGCTCGGTATTAGTGATTGCGCGAGTTTTGATGTCGTCCTCGTTAACCAGCTTGGCCGCTTCCTCTTCCGTTAGGTGTTTTAGCGCCTGGGCAACGGTGAGTTTGCGGGTCTTGGTTTTACCGCCCGCCATATTGGAGAACATGCCCTGCAGCTGGTTGGTCATCTCTTCCATGCCGGGGGGCGCCATAATCTCAACATTGGGGGCAGTGGCGCTGAGATCGATTTCAATCTCTTTATCGTCGAGGTCACCCTCGCGCAATTTTTTGCGGAAGAGTTGACGAGCGCTGGAATCTTCCGTTTCCGTTTTATCATCGTCACCGCGCGCTGGGGGCAGCAGTGCGTCGAGAATGCGTTCTTCGGCTAAATCTTGGGCGCGTTGGTCAACTTTGGTGACCTCCTGTTCGCGCAGTAACTTGACGGAGGTTTCAACCAGGTCGCGAATAATCGATTCTACATCGCGGCCAACATAGCCCACTTCTGTGAACTTGGTGGCTTCAACTTTAATAAAGGGCGCGTTCGATAGCTTCGCCAAACGGCGGGCAATTTCTGTTTTACCAACGCCGGTGGGGCCGATCATTAAAATGTTTTTGGGGGTGACTTCATTACGCAGCTCTTCGCTCAACTGCATGCGACGCCAGCGGTTGCGCAGGGCAATGGCGACAGCACGTTTGGCCTGGTTTTGGCCAACAATGTGGCGGTCGAGCTCGTGGACGATTTCACGAGGGGTCATATTTGACATGGGCTGTTTCCTAAAATTGGCGGGTTTTGAACCAGAGGTGGTTCTACTCGGGCTGCTCGGTAACGGCGCTGTCGAGTTCTTCAATGGTGTGATTGTGGTTGGTGTAAATGCAGATGTCTCCGGCAATTCCCAAGCCTTTTTCAACAATGTCTCGGGCACTTAGCTCAGTATTGTCGAGCAGCGCTTTGGCCGCTGACTGGGCGAAGGGGCCGCCGGAGCCGATGGCGATCAAGTCGTCTTCGGGTTGAATGACGTCACCGTTACCAGTGATGATCAACGAGGCATCTTTATTGGCCACGGCGAGCAGGGCTTCAAGGCGGCGTAAAATGCGGTCGGTGCGCCAGTCTTTGGCTAGCTCAACAGCGGCACGTACCAAATTGCCGCGGTGCTCTTCCAGCTTGGCTTCAAAGCGTTCAAATAAGGTAAAGGCATCGGCGGTGCCACCGGCAAAACCGGCGATAACCTCATCGTTATACAGGCGGCGTACTTTGCGTGCATTGCCTTTCATGATGGTGTTACCCAGCGAAACCTGGCCATCGCCACCGATAACGACTTTGCCGTTGCGCCTGACGGAAAGAATGGTTGTGCCTCGATATTGTTCCAATGGAATCTCCTTGATGTATGCTCTGCCCTATGTGGGGGCGGGGTTGGCCGAATTCAATGTTTCTTGGTAGGTCTTTGTCGCGCCGCTTGGTGCTGACTTGACGCACAGTTACACTGGGCGCGAATATGCACTGAACGTCAAAAAAGATAGTTCATTATTAATTTGAGCCGATCGGTATGGTGTCACGCCCTCGATCGGTAGCTGATAGCAAACCAGCTACTCACAGGCTCGCTAGTCACAGGACAGGTCATTGCGCGATAAAAAAACGCCCCCGCACCCTTCCCCGCAAAAAAACTCGCTAAAAAATCCGGTCGAAAAGCCTTATCGTAGCTTACTCGGCTCTAGCGCCATCGTTGGTGCCATGACCATGCTGTCGCGAATACTCGGCCTGATCCGCGACGTGGTCTTTGCTCGAGTGATTGGGGCTGATGGTTTTGCCGATGCCTTTTTTGTCGCCTTTAAAATCCCCAATTTTTTGCGCCGCCTGTTTGCCGAGGGTGCTTTTGCCCAGGCCTTTGTGCCGGTACTTAGCGAGTATCGCAACGAGGGCGGGCATGCCGCTGTAAAAGAACTGATTGACAGAGTGGCCGGAGCTTTGGGCTCGGTGTTAATTCTGCTTACAGTTGTTGCGGTGATTGCCGCGCCCATGCTCTCCGGACTTTTCGCCCCGGGTTTTGTCGGCGATGAGGAAAAATTTCAGGCCACGACAGATATGATTCGGGTGACCTTCCCCTATTTGCTGTTTATTTCTTTAACCGGTTTTGCCGGTGGCATATTAAACAGTTATGACCGTTTTGCGGTGCCGGCTTTCACCCCGGTGTGGCTGAATGTTTGTTTAATCAGTGCCGCGCTAGTGGCAGCGCCCTGGTTTGAACGCCCCGTTTTTGCGCTGGCCTGGGGGGTGTTTGCCGCCGGTGTCATTCAGATGCTTTTCCAAATTCCCTTTTTAGCGAATATTCATTTACTGCCCTCGCCCAAGTTGGATTGGCAATATCCCGGCGTGCGAAAAATTTTACGCTTGATGGCTCCGGCCATTTTTGGTGTGTCAGTGAGCCAGATTAACCTGCTGCTCGACACGGTCATTGCCTCTTTTCTGCCCACTGGCAGCGTTTCCTGGCTCTACTATTCTGACAGGCTGGCGGAGTTGCCACTGGGCGTGTTTGGCGTGGCGGCGGCGACGGTCATTTTACCCAACCTGTCGCGGCAGCACGCGACGAAGTCGGCTGAAGAATTCAATGCCATTCTCGATTGGGCGATTCGCTTCGTGCTGTTAATTGCGGTGCCGGCTTCTATTGCCTTGATGATGATTGCAGAACCCTTACTTGCCGCACTGTTTTACGATGGCAGTGAAATCGACCAGCGCGATATCGTTATGGCCGGTTTCAGCCTGCGCGCCTATGCCTTGGGCGTGGTGGCCTTTATGTTAATTAAGGTGCTAGCGCCGGGCTATTTCGCGCGCCAGGATACCAAGACCCCCGTAAAGATTGGTCTCGTTGCAATGGCGGCCAATATGGTGATGAATCTAGTGTTTGTCTACCTCTTGCATCACTACTTCACCTTAGGCCATGCCGGCCTGGCGCTGGCGACATCTCTGGCGGCATTTCTCAATGCGGGTTTACTGTTTCGTGGTTTGCGCAGCAGAGGTGTCTATCGTGCGCCGAGTGGCTGGACTGGATTTGCGGGCATGTTGTTGCTTGGCAATGCGGTTATGGCGGGGGTTTTATACCTTGCATTGGGGCAATTTGGTGACTGGTTCTCAATGAGTTTTATGGCTCGAGCACTGGTTGTACTGTGTATTTGCGGTGTCGGTTTTGTCGCTTACGCAGTGACTCTTTTACTTTGTGGCTTTCGTCTTAGTCAGTTGCGTAGCCCTGTTAATTAACTCGTTTTAAACAAGGGTTTGAGTGTTGCTCAACTTTCGAGCTGCAGGGCTGCCTTTCAGCCGCTGGGCTGGGTATAATTCCCGGCTTTAGTTGGCTTGGGGCGAGTAGTGGCAAATGGCGTTGTGGATTTCTTTGTTCGAGGCTTACACAACCTGCGCGATGAGCACAGGGGTTGCGTCGCGACCATCGGCTCTTTCGATGGCGTTCATTGCGGCCACCAGAAGATTATTGCTCAGATAAATGAGCGCGCCAGATATTATGACCTGCCTTCTGTGGTGATGATGTTTGAACCTCAGCCCCGGGAATATTTTTCCCGCGAGCAGGCGCCGGCGCGCTTGATGCGCTTGCGTGAAAAAGTTGATGCCCTGCTCGATGCCGGTGTCGACCGGGTGGTTTGTCTGCAGTTTAACCGTGCCATGCGCAGCCTTACCGCTCAGCAGTTTGTCGACAACCTTTTGATTGACGGGTTGGGTATCAAGTGCCTGGTGATCGGCGATGATTTTCACTTTGGCTGTGACCGCAAAGGTGATTTTGCGATGCTCGAACAAGCGGGCGCTGAGCACGGTTTTGAAATGGTTTCGACCCAAACCATCAAGGCCGACCGACAGCGAGTGAGTAGTACTCGCATTCGGGCTGAACTAGAGGCGGGACGCTTTGATTCCGCCAAGGCTTTGTTGGGCCGACCTTTTCGCATATCGGGCAAAGTGTGTTACGGGCAGCAGTTGGGCAGCAAGCTGGGTATTCCCACGGCGAATGTTAATTTACACCGTTACCGGGCACCCTTAAGTGGCGTGTTCGCGGTAGAAGTACTGCTGGCTGACGAGCGCGTACAGGGTGTCGCCAATGTGGGTTTGCGCCCGACGGTCGGTGATTTGCTCAAGCCGGTGTTAGAAGTCCACTTGCTGGACTGGACGGGCGATATTTATGGTCAGCGTATCGCCGTTGAGTTTAAGCACAAGCTGCGCGATGAGCAGAAATTTAGCACCCTCGATGAACTGGTCATCAATATAAATCAGGATATTAAAACCGCTCGAGATTACTTCGCGCGCGTATCGGATTGACAGTCAACACTGTGGCCTTAGCCCGGCACTAAACTGAAATTGAATTGAACTTGAGCTAAATCTGAAACCTATGAACGACTATAAATCGACATTGAATTTGCCGAAAACGGCCTTCCCAATGAAAGCCAATCTCGCCCAGCGCGAGCCGGGCATGTTAAAAAAATGGCAGCAGAATGATCTTTACTCAGCCATTCGCCAGGCTCGAGCGGGACGCGAACAATTTATTCTCCACGACGGCCCGCCCTATGCCAATGGCGATATTCATATTGGCCACGCGGTCAATAAAATTCTCAAGGATATTATCGTTAAGTCGCGCACGATGATGGGTTATGACGCCCCCTACGTGCCGGGTTGGGATTGCCACGGTCTGCCTATTGAGCATCAGGTCGAAAAAAAGCACGGCAAGGCCGGCGCCAAAATTGATTACAAGGCTTTCCGGCAGAAGTGTCGGGACTATGCCCTGCGTCAGGTTGAGGGGCAAAAGAAGGACTTTATTCGCCTTG
>JBFHDT010000155.1:0-5655 GCA_041584575.1 Porticoccaceae bacterium | reverse complement strand
GGATATACTTCTCGCGTCGAAAACTCAGACACCCTCGGCCGCCATCGCCCGCTTTAACGATGATCGGTGCTTCGTCGACAAATTTCACTCTACACCTCTGCGCAGTTCTTGCATCTGCATACCCTGACTATCAATTGACTGACCACTAAAATAAGAAGCCAGCACCACCAGCACTATCATACGCCCATAAAAAAAGCCCCGCATGCGGGGCTTTTAAACAAACAGTACCGCCCGGGTGCAATTTACATTAAGCGCAAATCACATCAACAAATTTTCGGTTATTCGGGCCACGTACCACAAACTTCACCTCACCGTCTGACTTGGCAAATAAGGTGTGATCTTTACCGACTCCGACATTGCTACCTGCGTGAAAGCGCGTGCCGCGCTGACGCACAATAATATTACCTGCGTCGACCTGTTCGCCACCGTAGCGCTTAACGCCAAGGCGTTTACTTTCCGAATCGCGTCCGTTTCTAGTACTACCACCCGCTTTCTTATGTGCCATGAGCTATCTCCTACTGATCAACCGGCGTTGATGTTAGTAATTTTAACTTCGGTGAACCACTGACGGTGGCCCATCTGTGAGCGTGAATGCTTACGGCGTCGAAACTTAACGATGCGCACTTTTTTAGCGCGACCGTGGCTGATAATCTCAGCACTGACTTTACCGCCGTCCACATAGGGAGCACCGATCTTTACGCTGTCGCCATCGGCAACCATTAATACTTTATCAAAATCAATGGTGTCGCCAGTTGCCGCCTCAAGAAGCTCGAGGTTTAAGACTTCACCCGGCTCAACTCGATGCTGCTTACCGCCACTTTCTATTACCGCGTACATGTTTTGCTCCTACTGAAACTAAGGCTTACTTTAAGCTGTCGTGCCTTACGCTGTTTCTCGTTTAAAGAAAGAGGGAAGACGGCTGCCCGGCCACTTGCTTTTGCGCGCAATTATTGGCCCAGGGGCGAGAGGGCGGCAATTCTAAGGGAAAGTGCTGCTGCTAGCAAGCACTCGAGGTCATATTTAGCGATATATTATCTCGCAATAACAGGGACTTGCTCTAATCTTGACACTTGCGCAACAGAACCCTAGGATGCCGCGCTTGCCATCTCCTATATTAACCCCGCCATGCAGCCATTTAGACAAGTTGTCACCAGCGATTTTGACGCAGTCAATAAACTGATTATTGACGAATTGCGCTCGGACGTCGGCCTGGTCGAACAAATCGGCCACTACTTGATCGATGCCGGTGGCAAACGCCTACGCCCCCTACTGGTGCTGCTCGTTGCTCAAGCCTGCGCCTATAAAGGCAAGGGCCACATTAACCTTGCGGTAATCATCGAATTTATTCACAGCGCCACCCTGCTACACGACGATGTGGTCGATACCTCTGAAATGCGCCGTGGCCGTTTTACCGCCAACGCCCAATGGGGTAACCCCTCGAGCGTACTGGTCGGCGACTTCCTTTACTCACGATCCTTTCAGATGCTGGTCAGTCTGGGCAACATGGAAATCATGGGTATTCTCGCCGACACCACGAATATTATTTCCGAGGGTGAAGTACAGCAACTGATCAACGCCAAAGACCCCAACATTACCGAACAAGACTATCTTGAGGTGATTCGCGGTAAAACGGCGCAGTTATTCGAGGGTGCAGCCTTCGCCGCCGCTGTACTTGCCGGCGCCGATCCCGAGCAGCAAAACGCAATGAAAGACTATGGCTACCACATTGGCATGGCCTTTCAATTGGTCGATGATGCGCTCGACTATCGTGGCGACGCACAAAAACTCGGCAAAAATGTCGGTGATGATTTGGCCGAAGGTAAGGCGACCCTGCCTTTAATACACGCCATGCGCAATGGCAGCGATGCGGATGCCGACTTCGTGCGTCAGGCAATTCGCGAAGGTAGCACAGAGCAACTAGAAAACATCATTCGCATCATCAATGCCACTGGTGGCATCGACTACACACTCAAGACTGCCCGCGACTATGTCAGCAAGGCTAAAGGCTGCCTCTCTGAGCTAGCCGACTCACCCTATAAGCAAGCTCTGGAACAACTCGCCGATTTCTCGGTTAGTAGAAACCACTAAGACCAGCACACTCGACCGACTAGCCTGCCAATCATTCTCTAAAATGTCATCAGCCTGTCGCGCCAACGTGACAGGCTTCACCGCACTCCGCCCAGGCGCTGGGGAGGTCAACTCCCCATCACAAATTAGCCTTGCCTACCACTTCCACCGACGGCGTACTTCACTTAGGATGGTGAAAAAGGATTTCACCATGACAAGTAGGCCTCTATGATCGATTCAATACCGACCGACACAGCACTAATCGACCAAAGCTCTGCCTGGCAAGCCTTGCTTGAGCACCAAAAAGCACTTTCAAGTACCACGCTAGAAAAGCTCTTCGCGCAAAACCCACAACGTGGCCAGCAGTTCAAGGCCTCTGCTGCCGGACTTTATTTCGATTACTCAAAAAACCTGTTAAACGATGAAACGCTGAACCTGCTTAACGATCTCGCCAACAGCGCACAATTAACCACGGCCATTGAAGAGCTCTTCAATGGCGCCAATGTTAATAACACAGAACAGCGCCCCGCCCTCCATACCGCAATGCGCAACCCTCAGGCAGACAGTGGGCAATTAGCCTCTGGTACGCCCCAGCGGCTCAGCACGATGAACAATTTTACCAACAGGCTGCGTCAAGGTGATGAACGCGGCGCCAGCGGCAAGGCCTTTAGCGATGTCATCAACCTTGGTATTGGCGGCTCAGATCTCGGCCCTCGAATGATCGTCGCGGCCTTTCCTGAATTACAGGCTGAGGGTTTACACACTCATTTTGCCGCCAATATCGATAGCGATGCACTAAAAGGCATACTCGACCAGTGCCGACCTGAAACCACCCTGTTTCTTATTTCGTCAAAAAGCTTCTCCACCCTGGAAACCCTGAGTAATGCTGAACTGGCACGACAGTGGTTAAGTAACGCAGGCTTCGATGACGCACAAATTGCCTGCCATTTTGCGGCAATGACCAGTCAAATTGACAAAGCCACAGCATGGGGCGTCAAATCAGAACGCATTTTCCCTATGGATGAAGGTGTCGGCGGCCGCTTCAGCCTCTGGTCGAGCATCGGTCTGCCCATCGCTGTCGCCCTGGGTTCTGCAGCATTCCGCCAATTACTCGACGGTGCTGACGCTATGGACAAGCACTTTCGCAACACCGCATTTAGACAAAACCTGCCAGTACTTCACGGTCTTCTCTCAATCTGGTCGGTGAACTTCAATCATCATCACAGCCGTGCCGTGGTGCCCTATATCCATCGTCTGGCCGAGCTACCTAATTATTTGCAACAACTGGCCATGGAAAGTCTCGGTAAACGTGTTACCAGAACAGGACAGCTTTGTACCTACGCCACTGGGCCCGTGATTTGGGGTAACGAGGGTACCAATGGCCAGCATTCCTATCACCAGCTCTTATTGCAAGGTAGCGATACAGTGCCCGTCGACTTCATTGCCACGTCCAAAGCCCATTGCGAACCCCTACAGCATCAGCATTTGCTGGCCAACTGCTTTGCACAAAGCCGCGCTTTAATGCTCGGTAAAAGTTACGAGCAGGCTCTCACTGAAACGCGTGCCTCAGGACTTAACGAAGAGGCTGCGGCCAAACTCGCCCGACACAAAGCCATACCCGGCAACCGGGTTAGCAATACCGTTCTGCTCGAAGAATTCAGCCCCCGCACGCTCGGCGCCCTGCTAGCCTTTTACGAACACAGCGTCTATGTACAAAGTGTTATCTGGCAGATTAATGCCTTTGATCAATGGGCAGTGGAGCTTGGCAAAACCATGAGCACCGCCGTCTTTGATGCCTTAAATCAATCCACTGACGATGTTGAACTAGATAGCTCTACTCAGGCTCTAATCGATCATTTTCGTACACCCATTTGACAACCACCCAGCACCAAAACCTAAGGAATAAGCGCGCAAATTTGCGAACTATTTTTTTTTGTCCAATTAATGTAAGGTGCTTCACCTTTTATTAATCGGCACCTGATTGGTGCGCGAACGACCCATAGTGAGGCACATATTGTGATAGTAGGCATACCCAGGGAAATGAAACCCGGAGAAGACAGGGTGGCTATGACCCCCGCCAATATTCAGGCGTGGTCCAAAAAAGGCGTTGAATTCATCATTGAATCCAACGCTGGTGAGGCTGCTGGTTTCTCCGATGAACTCTATAAAGACGCTGGTGCATCCATCAGCACCAACCGGTCAGATGTTTTTGCTAAAGCTGACATCATTGCTCAGGTGCAATCATTCGGCGCCAATGAAATCAACGGCGACGACGATTTAACCCATCTTAAATCCGGTCAATTGGTTGCCGGCATGATGGACCCTCTGGGTTCACCGGCCACTGCTGAAAAACTGGCCAAAACCGGCGCAACCGCTATTGCGATGGAGCTGGTACCTCGCATCAGCCGCGCCCAGAGCATGGATGTCCTTTCATCAATGGCAACACTGGCTGGTTATAAAGCCGTACTGCTGGGGGCTGGCTTAGCACCACGTATTATGCCCATGTTGATGACTGCTGCTGGCACATTGAACCCCATGCGCACCTTTATTATGGGTGTGGGTGTTGCCGGCCTACAGGCCTGCGCAACAGCCAAGCGCCTTGGTGGTGTCGTTGAGGCCTACGACGTTCGCCCCGCAGCTCGCGACCAAATCATCTCGGTTGGCGCCAAACCTATTGAACTTGATCTGGAAACCGACAGTTCAGAAGACAAGGGCGGCTACGCCAAAGAACAGGGCGAAGACTTTATTCGTCGTCAGCAGGAGCTAATGACAGCCGTACTTGCGGAGCAAGACCTGGTCATTACCACGGCAGCCATCCCCGGTGCCAAGTCACCCATCCTGATCACCGCCGACATGGTTAAAGCGATGAAGCCCGGCGCAGTCATTGTCGATCTCGCCGCTGAGCGTGGCGGCAACTGCGAGTTAACCCAGCTGGGTGAAACCGTGGTCGCTCATGGCGTAACGATTATCGGCCCCGATAATTTAGCGGCAACCATCCCGCATCACGGCAGCCAGATGTTTGGCAAAAACATCGAGACTCTGCTCGAGCATTTGCTGGATGAGGAAAACAAATTAGCGCTCGATTTCGAGGATGAAATTGTTTTCGAAACCGTTATCGCACACGGCGGCGACGTGCCGCACAAACGCATGCGTGAACTGCTCGGCTACCCGGCTGTTGATCTCAATGAGAGTACCGACCTGGGTGAATCAATCGACCTCGACGCAGATGACGACACCGCTACTGAACAAAAAGAAGGGGGAGCTTCCTGATGGAAATGATTGTTATGCAACTAGCACTTTTTGTGCTGTCACTATTTCTCGGCGTGGAGCTCATCACCAAGGTGCCACCCACGTTACACACACCCTTAATGTCGGGCACCAATGCCATCTCGGGCATCACCCTGGTTGGCGCCGTCATTGCTGCCGGTGCGGGTGATAGTGCGTCTGGTCTGGTTCATGGCCTCGGTTTTCTTGCCGTTGTAATGGCCACCGTTAATGTGATTGGCGGCTATCTCGTCACCAACCGCATGCTCGCCATGTTCAAGAGGAAAAACTAGATAATGAATACCAACTTAGTCGATCTCGTTT
>JBFHDT010000154.1:0-5660 GCA_041584575.1 Porticoccaceae bacterium | reverse complement strand
TCCCCAGTACAACTTAAAACACTACCAACCCTACTAGAAGGCCAACAGAGCTTTGTTATAAAACCCGCCCGAGGTAGTGGCGGCAAGGGGATTTTAGTCATCAGTCAGCGCGAGGGAGAGCAGTTTTTCAAACCCTCGGGCGCTCTTATTACACACAATGCCATCCGCCACTATATCTCTAATATTCTCAGCGGCGTGTACAGCCTCGGTGGCAAGCCCGATATTGCTTTTATTGAAGCTCTGGTACACGGCGATCAGGTGCTGGCAAAATACAGCCACGAAGGCTTGCCAGATATTCGCATCATTGTTTTTCAGGGCTTTCCCGTCATGGCCATGTTGCGCTGCCCAACTAGTGATTCCGATGGCAAAGCCAACCTCCACCAGGGCGCGGTCGGTGTCGGTCTCGATATCACCCGAGGTACTGCCTTAAAAGCAGTGCAACACAATAAGGTCATCAGCCATCATCCCGACACCGGTGTCAATTTTACCGATCTGAGCATTCCCGACTGGCGCAAGCTGCTTCAGCTTGCCGGGCATTGCCATGATTTCACAGAGCTTGGTTATCTTGGCTGCGACATAGTGCTCGACAAACAGCGGGGACCACTAATTTTAGAGGTGAATGCGCGACCAGGCCTGTTTATACAGGTCGCCAACGGCATCGGCTTACGCACTCGACTACAGGCAATTGAAAGCCTGACTCGCAAAGATTGGCATGTCGATGAGCGTATCGGTTTCGCCCTGTCCCATTTCTCCAGCGGCCCTAAATCGATCGAAACGCCACACTAGTCATGGTCATCGACAGCTTCGATCTGGGGTTTATTCTCTCTTACTTAGATGTGGATGCCACATAGTACAAACGATGGATAGGCATCTCAACGCCGCCACTAGCCATGTTATTTGGGTCAACACGCCAGCTTAGAGCAACACGGCATTGGGTCTCAATTTATAGGGCTATAGCTTTTGGAGAGGCCAGTTTATCGACAATATAAAAACCCCAGATAGCGATAATGATGTCTTTAAAACGGTTGTGCTACCAAATTTACAATACTACGAATCCGTGAAAATTCCTTGATAAAACGTACGTCTCTGTCGTTAATTTTATGGACTGGCACAATACGTTATCATTTTGTTTCACTTTATTGCCCCGCGCTTAGTCATCACATTGTCATACCACAGACTATAATGGCCACCTCTAATAACAGCAGTTAACGCCCGTTTATGAAAAAAATAAAGCACTGTATCCTCCGTCCGCAAAACCCATTGAAGCTTTTATCACAGCAAGAAGTCTCCGGCCTGGCCAATTCAAACAAAGACACTATGCGGCTTTTTCGAAATTGTGCTCTGGCCATTCTCAATACCGATAGCCAGGACGATGATGCGACACAGGTTTTTGCTGAATTTTCTGATTTCGACATCAAGGTTATTCCACAGTCTCGCGGCTTAACGCTAGAAATTTACAATGCGCCCGCCCAGGCTTTTGTTGGCGGAACCATGATTCGCGGCATTCACGCCCACCTTTTTTCAGCACTACGCGACATTGTTTATACCGACTTTATTATTAACGAAGCATCTGAACTCGATGTTGATAGCTCCGATGGTATTACCGACGCCGTATTTAGAATACTTCGCAACGCCGAAATCGTACACGGCGATGTGCAACCCAATATGGTGGTGTGCTGGGGCGGTCATTCCATCAGCCGCTATGAATATGACTACTCAAAAGAAGTCGGCTATCAGCTCGGGTTGCGGGGGCTCAATATTATTACCGGTTGTGGCATTGGCGCCATGAAAGGACCCATGAAGGGTGCCGCCGTTGGGCACGCCAAACAACAAATAAAAAGCGGGCGCTATATCGGCATTAGCGAACCAGGCATTATTGCCTCTGAATCACCCAACGCCATTGTCAATGAACTGAGCATTATGCCCGACATTGAAAAGCGACTTGAAGCGTTTGTACGGCTCGCTCATAGTATTATTGTTTTCCCCGGCGGGGTCGGCACTGTTGAAGAAATACTGTATTTACTCAGTATTTTAATGCACCCCCTAAACGAACAGAAAATACCTTTAATAATAGCCGGCCCCACTTCCTGCAAATCTTACTTTAACGAACTGGAATCTTTTTTAACGGCCACTCTTGGACAGCAAGTTAAAAACTACTACCAGATCATGATTGGCGACCCCGCTGGCGTAGCGACTCAAGCCACACAGGATGTAGCGACCACCCACCAACACAGAAGAGAAAAACAGGAAGCCTATTATTTCAACTGGCAACTCGCCATCGACTACGCTCTACAAAAGCCTTTTATTCCCAACCACGAAAACATGGCCAGTCTCGCCCTGCACAACCAACTACCACCTCACCAACTCGCCACCAATATGCGCGCAGCATTTTCCGGTATTGTGACTGGCAATGTTAAAGAATTTGGCCAACAACAAATTGCCAAGCATGGGCCCTATGCGCTGCATGGCGACCAACAGGTTCTTTGGGCCATGGACAAACTATTAAAAGGCTTAGTCCGCGACAAGCGCATGAAAATTGTTGAACAGAGTGAGCAATACACGCCTTGTTACACGTTGCATATCAAGAAATAATCTTTATTCGCTTTATCAACAACACCGAGCTGAACAATATCATCGTGTCTTGAGCCCGCTGACGAAAAAATTAAAATACTCTAACCGCCAATAATGCCGCCAAAAAATAGTTAAAGCACTAACTCAACTATAATTTTTCTGGTGATTAGTTTTCAGCTGCGTTTCATTTAGACGACTGTACGCTGCTATAAATCAAGATCACCTTTCAACATCCTCTGCACCACTGTACGGCGTAATATTTCATTAGTGCCGTCAGCAATATTAATGGAGCGCAAGGTTTCCCAGGCATCGTTTAAACCCATTTCATTGGTTAGACCCATCGCCCCGTGAATCTGCATCACTCGGTCCATTGCTTTTACCGCTTTCTCTACCGAATAAGCTTTTGTCATTGATAGCTCTTTCACGGCGGGCTTGCCCTTGTCGAGTAACATACAAGTATTTATTGCCATTAAATGAGCCGCATGTATTTCGGTTGCCGACTCTGCCAGCGGGAAAGTCACGCCCTGATATTCGGCAATGGCCTTACCAAAGACTTCTCGCTGGGCAATATAATCAAACGCGGTATCAAGACCCCAACGCGCCAGACCCACTGCTCGGGCCGAGTTGTAAACGCGCCCCAGCGAGACACCCAGCATCGCGATGGCAAAGCCCTTGTCGAGTTCGCCAACCAGCTGCCAGGGCTCAACTTTTACCTCATCAAAAAGCAGGGCGCCTTCATCACCGCCGATATGACCGAACATTTTAACGATGCTTTCAATTTCTAGCCCCGGTGAATTCATCGGCACCAAAAAGGCGCTAATACCGCCTTTGCGCTGGGCGGCTTTTTCTTCATTGGTAATAGCGAACACAATGCAGTACTGCGCCTGGGGGGAGTTCGATGTCCATAATTTTCGCCCTGTAATGCGCCAGCCATCGCCATCGCGCTTAGCCCGTGTTTTCAGCATGGTGGCATCGGAACCGGCACCGGGTTCCGACAAACCAAAGCACATAGACGTTTTACCCGCGACCATGTCGGTGAGAATCTCGTCTCTTGCGCGCGCGGTAATTTGTGTGAGCACCGGGCTGGGGCCAAATGCCCAATGACTGATGGCGTAAACACCCAACCAGTTGAGGCCACCGCAAACGTGGAAGACGCGCTCCCAGGCTGAGTAGTAAGCGAGCAAGCCCATTTCACTGCCGCCAATGGATTCTGGCGCACTCATATTAAAATAGCCCGCTTCTGACGAAGCCATTCTAATCTCGCGAATCAACTGAATAACATCGGGACTATAGCGCCCCTCTTCGGTGTATTTTTTTCGCGGATCGTGCAGCAAGGCCTCATGCTTTTCATGGCGGGGCAGTACTTCTTTGCGCACAAAGGCCTCTATACCCTCTTGTATGGCGGCGATATCTTCAGGGAGCTCAATCCCAATAGCGGTGTTCATCGTTAATATTCCCTGGGGGTGGCATGGATTAAAGCGCTAAATTGCCCTGCGGTTAGGCGCTAGACCCAAAGACCGTTAAAATGAATGCTTGCTGTCAAACCTTTATGAGGAGCTAAGCACGAATGAGTTGGCAATTTGCTCGCGGAGCGTACCCCGCTACCCGCATGCGTCGCAACCGGCGCGATGATTTTTCCCGACGCTTAGTGCGTGAAAATCACCTCACAGTGAACGACCTTATCTACCCCGTTTTTGTGCTGGAAGGCAATCAACAGCGTGAGGCTGTGCCCTCTATGCCCGGTGTTGATCGCCTGTCTATCGACCTGCTCTGTGACCTCGCTGAAGAGTGTTGCACGCTCGGTATTCCCGCGCTGGCCCTGTTTCCCGTCACCCCTGCCGCGTGTAAAAGCCTGGGCGCCGAAGAAGCCTGGAATCCCCAGGGCCTGGCCCAACGCGCCGTGCGTGCCATCAAACAACGTTGCCCCCAACTTGGCGTGATTACCGATGTTGCCCTCGACCCCTTCACCACTCACGGACAGGACGGCATTATCGACGCAGACGGCTATGTGCTTAATGACACCACGCTCAACGCGCTCGTTAAACAGGCCCTTTCTCACGCCGAAGCTGGGGTCGATATCGTCGCCCCCTCAGATATGATGGACGGGCGCATTGGCGCCATTCGCCAGGCATTGGAAAAAAGCGGCTATACAAACACCCGTATACTGGCCTATGCCGCTAAGTATGCCTCCGCCTACTACGGCCCCTTTCGCGACGCCGTTGGCTCAGCCGCCAATATTCAAGGTGGCGATAAATTTAGCTATCAAATGGACCCCGCCAATAGCGACGAAGCCCTTCACGAGTGTGCACTGGACTTGGCAGAGGGGGCTGACATGCTAATGGTCAAACCCGGCATGCCCTACCTCGATGTACTGCGGCGCGTAAAGGACGAGCTGCAAGCACCAACTTTTGTCTATCAGGTGAGCGGTGAATACGCCATGCACATGGCCGCTTTTGAGAAAGGCTGGCTCGACAAAGAGGCGGTAATGATGGAGTCCCTACTCGCCTTTAAGCGCGCTGGCGCCGACGCCATTTTGACGTACTTTGCCCTCGATGCCGCTCGCTTGTTACATAAAACGTCGGCCTAAAAACGCCAGTGCACAGTCTTTTTTTATTACTCCAACCCTATGTACAAAGTGCAGAGGCTAATCAACCCTGCCTGCTGATTGCCGATGAAAACTTGATCGACATCCCCTTTGCCCATCTTAACTCTTCGGTGCAGGTACTGAGCAACCGCTTTGATATAGCTCATCAAGCCCAACTCGCCAACTGCAAAAGCCTGTTTAACGACTTTGATTTCAGCGTATTTAGCACCGCAAGTTTCAAGCGTGTAATTTACCGCGTTTCAAAAGAAAAGCCCGTGGCTCACCACATTATTAATCAGTCGCTGCGCCTACTGACCGACGATGGCGAACTGATACTTCTCGGCGCTAAAAATGAAGGGATTAAAACTTACGCCAGTAAAACTGCCGATTATTTTAATAACCCTGTGACGGTCGCCAAGCACGGCAATTTTTATCTCGCGACTATTTGTAAAAATAAGACCTCATCCAGCGATGCAGAAAACCGCTTATTACCCCTTAAAACGCC
>JBFHDT010000153.1:0-5709 GCA_041584575.1 Porticoccaceae bacterium | reverse complement strand
GTGCCGCTGCCTGCCTGCTACGTCTTCTCCTGCCCTGAGGGGCATCTACGTTATACCTCATTTGTTTTGCATCCTTCTCATTAAGAGAGGAAAATCCTGTTTATATTTTTGCCCGCAGTGTTGCGGGAATTGATGGAGTATTGTCATGGGCAATGAACGTTTGATTATTTTTGATACAACTTTGCGCGACGGTGAACAAAGCCCCGGCGCGGCGATGACTAAAGAAGAAAAACTGCGTATTGCCAGGTCTCTGGAAAAGCTCGGTGTTGATGTTATTGAAGCGGGTTTTGCAATTTCTAGCGAGGGTGATTTTGCTGCGGTTAAAAGCATCGCCGATACCATTAAAGACAGTTCTGTTTGTAGCCTGGCCCGAACTACTCACGCCGATATTGAGCGGGCTGCGGAGGCACTTAAAAATGCCGTCGCGCCACGTATTCATACCTTTATCGCCACCTCGCCCATTCATATGGAATTCAAGCTGCAGATGAATCCCGAGGAGGTTCTTGAACAGGCTATTGGTGCAGTCAAAATAGCGCGTAATTTTGTCGATGATGTGGAATTTTCCCTCGAAGACGGTAGCCGTACCGAATTTGATTACATGTGTCGGATCGTCGAGTCGGTCATCGATGCCGGTGCCCGCACGATTAATATTCCCGATACCGTCGGTTATGGCTCGCCCGATGAATACGGTGAGATGATAGGTCGCGTGATCAATAATGTGCCGAATGCCGACAAAGCTATCTTTTCTGTGCACTGCCATAACGACCTCGGTTTGGCCGTTGCCAATTCGCTGTCTGCTGTATTGCACGGTGCGCGGCAGGTTGAATGCACAATCAATGGTCTCGGCGAGCGAGCGGGCAATGCCTCGTTGGAAGAAATCGTCATGGCCCTGCGCACGCGCAAAGATATTTACAAGCTTGATACGCGTATTAATACCGAGCAGATCGTACCTGTCTCCCGCCTCGTATCGACCATTACGGGCTTTCCTGTACAGCCGAATAAAGCTGTAGTGGGTGCGAATGCCTTCGCCCATGAGTCGGGTATTCACCAGGATGGTGTACTCAAGTTTCGCGAAACTTACGAAATTATGAAGGCCGAAGATGTTGGCTGGAATACTAATCGCCTGGTACTCGGCAAATTGTCCGGCCGCGCTGCTTTTTCTGCGCGTATGGAAGAGCTCGGTATTACCTTTGATAATAAGGCTGAAATGAATACTGCTTTTTTGCGGTTTAAAGATTTGGCCGATAAAAAGCGCGAGATTTATGACGAAGACCTGCAGGCTTTGGTCTCCGATGTGCAAATGGGAGAAGCTGAGGAGAGTTACCAGCTGGTGTCGATGGATGTCGCCACTAAAACCGGTCGTCCCCCTCAGGCTGAGTTAGTATTGCGTACACAGGGTCAGGAGCACACCGCTGAATCTGATGGTAGTGGGCCTGTTGATGCGGTCTTTAAAGCGATTGAAAAATTGATCCACAGCGGTACGGAACTGAAACTCTACTCGGTTAATGCTATTACCGATGGTACCGACTCTCAGGGCGAAGTCACGGTTCGACTGGCTAAAGAAGGGCGCATCGTTAATGGTCAGGGTTCTGACACCGATATCCTGGTTGCCAGTGCCAAGGCTTATCTTAATGCGGTTAATATTATGGGTGACCCTGGTCGCGTTCATCCGCAACTGGATGGCGTTTAGGCGAATCGTCGTGCTCGTATTGGCGTGGCTGCATTTACATGACTAAAGCCTTATGACTGCGCAGCGGGATTGGTATTTGTCGATGCTGGGTATCAACCAGTATCGACCGCGTCTGCCAGGCGAAGCCGTGTTTAACCCAGGGGGCGGTCAGGTCGTGGCTAACGCTTTGTCGACCAGTCGTAGCGATATGTCTAACCCTGAAACTGCCTCTGTTGCTAGTTCTGGTCAGCCGGTTAGCGCAAGTGAAATAATGAGTTCTCTGGCGGGCCTTCGAGAAACCTTGCAGGGCGAGCCAGAGCCAGCAGTTGTTCAGCATGCACCTATCCAACCAGACGCAAAAAAACCTTTAGTCGTACCGCCAGTAATTCGTAAAAGCGAGCCGGCAAAAGAGCCAGAGAAAAGCCCGCCACCAACCATTCAGCAAGCTGAGCAGGGGGATGTTTCAGAGCCGATTCAAGATCAGGTTGAAGAGCAAGAAAACATCCGTTTTACACTAGCTTGCTGGCAGATTAGTGATGAGGTGCTAGCGATTAACGGCTTTGCTCACGGTGGTCGGGCAAATAGAACAGAGCTTGAACTTCTCGCTAATATTTTGCGGGCCATCGACCACCTTCCCTCAAGTTTGCCTGCCGCTGAATTGATTGAATGGCCCCTCAGCCCCGGTGCTGAAAGTACCTTGGCGGGCGCAAAAACCCAGTTGTCCATGTTCCTGCTTGGTCGTCAGCAAGTGCGTCCCTATCGTTGGTTGCTGGCGATGGGTGATGAGCCTGTACGCTTGTTGGCGAAAGATGATGCAGTGAGCCCCCTTGATTCGGGTGCAGCAGAGACAATCTTTATTCCCTCATTACAAACTATGCTTGCAGAACCGCTTTGTAAACGAGAGGTATGGCAGACATTGCGTCATTTACGGAATACTTGATCGCACCATGTCCGATAACCCTATGCCCGATAGCATCACTACTGAGAATACTGGGTTAACCATTAAACCGGGCTTTAGGCTGCGCCCAGCAGTTGCAGATGACATCGCCGGGCTGGTTAAAATAGAAAGTGATGTTACCCCCTTCCCCTGGAATACAAAACAGTTTGCCGAAAGCCTGCAAAATCACCGCAGTTACGTACTGTGTAAAGGTAATAGGGCAGTGGGCTTTCTCATCTTCAATCAAGTTGTCGATGAAGCGGAGCTCTTGAATATAGCGGTCAAAACTAGTTTTCAGGGCGAGGGTCTGGGTGCTTGTCTGCTAGATTATTTTATCGCGGAAGTGTCGGCCTCGGCAGTGAGCTTGTTTCTAGAAGTCAGGGTCAGTAACTTTCCGGCTATCGCTTTGTATGAAGGTAGAGGCTTTCGCCAGGTCGGCGAGCGCAAAGCCTACTATCACGGTGAGAGTGGGCGAGAGGATGCATGGATTATGCGTTGCGATCTACCCATTATCTGAGTAGCGGTACAAGCCTCTCTATCTTGACGGGTGTCAATGATCTTCAATGAGACTGCAGTATAATCGCAGTTTGAATATTATTAATGAAAGGGTGAAGGTTGTGTCTGGAGAATCCGTTTACGCGAATAAAATTGTCGAAAAAGCCTGGCAAGACGCCACTGACAGAGCCGAAATGGACAGTGACGCCATGGGCCGTGCCATCATTCAAGCTGTGGTTGAACGCTATCTGCAATACCGCACAATTGGTGATGTCGGTCAGGAGCTTGAATACCTGGTTGAATCCATGGATGACGATGAACCTGTCGTGACCCGAGGCTGCTAATTAAGGCTTAAGCTACGATAACGGTATGCGTCTTTTTAAAAGGGCCAATATTCCTGAAGATGATTGCCTTTCAAGCCTGATTTGTGTAGAGTTGCGGCCGCTTCCACGGGCAGGGCTAGCTCAATTAAAGCCTTTATAAATGCGGTGGAAAGCGCTATGGTGAGGTGTCCGAGTGGCCGAAGGAGCACGCCTGGAAAGTGTGTAAGTCGAAAGGCTTCGAGGGTTCGAATCCCTCCCTCACCGCCATAAATATAAAGTCCCCGAAAGGGGCTTTTTTTTGCTTTGAAATTAGCATGGTGAATGGGTTGATTCGTTGGCACCATGGACAGGCTGCGTAGGGCTGTAAAGGATTAGCGTTTTACTTTCTCTTGTCGTTTAGGTTTTTTATCGGCGTTAGTCCTACCCCTATTGTTAGCATTTTTACGTTGCTCTTTCTTTTCACTCTCAAGACGCTGCTTTGCCAGTAATTCAGCCAGTTCTTGCTCGACCATCTCCGGTGTCTCAAGGCTAATTCGGCCAATAGTGGCAGTGCGAAACTCATGAATGAGCCGAGTTGATATTTGCTCTAAATCAACGTGTCCACCGGCGCGTAGGCAGCCCCGTTGTCGGCCAAGGGTTTCGAGTAACTCAAGCTCGCTTTGGGGCAGGGTATTCAGCTTGTAGCGGGTGCAGATAAACTCGGCGTAGTTGTCGAGCAAAAACTTCGCAGCGTAAAAGGCGATGTCGGTATATTCCAGGGCGGTATCCTTGATCGCGCCGGTGATGGCGAGGCGATAGCCGCTGTCGATATGCTCGATTTTTGGCCACAGCATACCTGGAGTATCGAACAACACTACGCCGTTTCTTAAATTGATGCGCTGTTGGCTTTTAGTCACCGCGGGCTCATTGCCGGTTTTGGCAATAATGCGCCCGGCGAGACTGTTTATCAGTGTTGATTTGCCCACGTTGGGAATGCCCATAATCAAACAATTAATCGGGTGAACACTGTCCGCTTTGTCGGGTACCAATTCCCTGCACAGGTCGAGCAGGAGGGGGCTTTTATCACTTTTATCCGTATCTAGCGCCAGGGTTTTTATCGCCGAGTCTCGCTCTAAATAGGCCTGCCACAGTGCGGTGGTTTCAGGATCTGCGAGGTCACTTTTGTTAAGGATTTTGATACAGGGCTTATTGCCCCGTAGATTTTCCAGCATCGGGTTCTGACTACTGAAAGGGATGCGCGCATCAACAACTTCAATTACCAAATCAATTTTGGGCAAGAGTTGTTTCAGTTCTTTACCGGCTTTGTGCATATGGCCGGGGTACCAGTTAATTCGCATGGGCAACCTGTTGCTGTGGATTTAATACCAATGAGGGCTGAAAATGTTGTTGGCTGGAGTGAGTATAGCAAGCCTGTTAACCTCTCTAGTGGATGTTTGGTCGATAATAATTAGCCTTCTTTGAAGAAAATCTGTTGAGGAGAGCACCTGTGAAATTTGGACTTGCCTTTGCCACCGCTGGCCCTTTGGCTGACCCTGAGTTGTTTGAAACCCTGGTGACCACTGCCGAAGATATCGGGATGGAATCCATCTGGGCCGTCGAGCATGTTGTTTTGCCTGCTGGCTTTCAATCGAAATACCCCTATAACAAGGATGGCCGCTTTCCCGGTGGAGAGACGTCGGCGATCCCAGATCCCATTGTTGCTTTGTCGTACGCGGCAGGCATGACAAAACACATTCGTCTGGCAACGGGCATTATGATCTTGCCCCAGCGCAACCCGCTTTATGTCGCCAAAGAATGGGCCTCCCTTGATGTATTGTCGCGGGGTAGAGCGATGATGGGGGTTGGTATTGGCTGGCTGAAAGAAGAAATGGAGGTAGTCGGTGTACCCTTTAAAGAGCGAGCTGCGCGCACCGAAGAGTCAGTACAGGCGATACGCTCACTATGGCGCGATGAGCCAGAGGCTTTTCATGGCAAGTACTTCAACTGGGAGCCGCTACACTCCAACCCCAAGCCAGTACAAAAGCCCGGTGTGCCGATTATTGTCGGTGGTAATGTTGAGGGTGCTGCCCGCCGTGCCGCGCGCGTCGGTGATGGCTTTTATCCCGCTTCAGGCAGCCTTAAAACACTGCCGGCCTTGCTCGATGCCATGCGTGACGAGTGCGCAAAAATTGGTCGTGACCCCGGTGAAATTGAGCTGACAACGGCGGCGGGGCCTCTTGATCCGGGTCGCGTTCGTCAGTACGAAGATATGGGGGCGTCGCGTATGATGATTAACCCACCCGCCT
>JBFHDT010000152.1:0-5733 GCA_041584575.1 Porticoccaceae bacterium | reverse complement strand
AATGCGTCGTTCACAGAAACACAGATTATTGCATCGACACCCTGTGCTTTAAACTCTTCAAAAAGCTCGTCGTAGCGAGGTAGGTGGTTAGACGAACAGGTTGGGGTGAATGCGCCAGGCAGTGAAAAAACTACCACTTTCTTGCCGGCGAAAAGATCCTTAGTGGTTGTATCTTCCCAGCGATAAGGGTTTGCGCCATCAATAGACTCATCACGAACACGGGTTTTAAAAGTAACGTCAGGGACTTCTTTAACTTCACTCATGTACTGCTCCATACCATTTGCTTGAATTAAAAGCGGAGTATACTCCCCGAACAGCCATCATTAAAATCATACATATTGATCGCAACGATCGAATATTTCGATTGATTCTGTTTGCACAGCCTTCTCCCCCAACCAGCACTATTTATTGATCACTGGAATCTCTCGGAGTCGATGCCTACAAAAAACAGCCATTACATGCCTATACCTAGAATTACGCCGGCTCATTAACTTCCATCCGCAAAATGTGAATAAACACGCCAACACTTTATTTTTTTATGACGCGCCTAGCATTTAGCCCGTTGTTCACCCCTGGTAAAAAACCTAAGCTCTAAGACCTGTTATCACCCACCCACAGACGCGCCTCCACACAAAGAATGCAACGAGAACGAATATGAGTGTCACTTTATTTATCACCCTCGCCCTGCTGCTACTTATCGCTGGCTACCTGGTCGTTATCTACAACAATTTGGTCGCCATTAAACACCGCGTGGCGAAAGCCTGGGCCAATATCGACGTGTTGCTAAAGCAACGTCACGACGAGCTACCCAAGTTAGTTGCAACCTGTAAGCAATATATGGGCTATGAGCAGGGCACTCTGGAGAAGGTCATTTCTGCCCGCAACTCCGTGGCCAGTGCCAGCGAAAGTCAGAATATGAACGCCCTTGGTTCCGCCGAAACCGAATTGCGCAGCAGCCTTGGCAAGCTGTTTGCGCTGGCAGAAGACTATCCTGAGCTAAAAGCCAACGATTCCTTTCAGCATTTGCAAGGGCGGATCACCGATCTGGAGAACGGTATTGCCGACCGCCGAGAACTCTACAACGATGCCGTTAATATCAATAACACTCGCATTGAGCAGTTTCCGGATGTGTTAATCGCCAGCCGCTTTAACTTTAAAGCCCACGATCTGCTGGAGTTTTCAGAGGCACAACTGAGCGACGTGAATGTTAATGCTTTGTTTAATTCCTAATTAACGATCAAGCAACAATTACATCGTCATGAGTAATTTCTTCTGCCGCCCCTGTATTGCCGCCGAACCTACGGCGCAATTTTTCCTTTGGGCTGCTTTGTTATTAGTCGCTTCGGGTTGTGCCCTGTACCTCGCGTATCGTAGCTTCAAAAAATCTCGTCTGATCAAAGATATGCCCACCTCCCTTATTCGCTCCGCGAGTCAGGGTTTTACAGAATTGATCGGCATTGGCAAACCCCACGGCGAACACCTGAGTGCGCCACTAACTACCACGCCCTGTTTGTGGTGGTATTACTCCATTGAGCAGTACAAAAGCTCAGGTAAGTCGAGCCGGTGGGTAACGATTGAAAGCGGCTCCAGCGAGCAGCCCTTTAACATCGACGACACCAGCGGGCTATGTCTGGTGATGCCCGAGGGTGCGGACCTGACGGCACGACACAACAAAACGTGGCAAGGACGACTGCGACACCCTCTTGGCGGGTCTGGTAAAAAACCGACGAGCACATTGGGCCGTTTGCTGAACACTAATATCGGCTTTGGCAAACGCTACCGTTACACCGAGCGCCTGATTAAAGAACACGACCCGCTTTATATACTCGGCCATTTCAGTACTGATAGCTCTGGTCAGCGCAGTCTTTCCATCGAAAAAATGACCGGTAATATTCTGCGTTCCTGGAAAGGGAATTTTGCGAGCTTACTGGAAAAATACGACATTAACGGTAATGGCGAACTGGATTTAGACGAGTGGACAAGCGTGCAGCAGGCGGCCAAAAAAGAGGCCCTAAAACAACAGCTTAACAACTCCCAACAAGATAAAGAACACGCCATCAACAAACCTGTAGATACCGGGCTGCCCTTTTTAATTGGCTGCGACGAGCAGGACGCCCTCAGTGGTCGCTATCGCTGGCGAGCCATTGGCTGGAGCCTGGCTTTTTTGCTCGCCGGCTCTGGGGCGACCTGGTATATCAGCGCACGATTCACGACGGGGTTATAACCCCCAAAAAAGCCACTAACCGCTCACTAAATACCCAAACTCGACAACATTGTCGCTAGCCTCTCTAACATGCCGGCAATTTTAGGGTGTTCGGCTTCGAAGTGAACGACCTGGCCCTGCAAACTTTCACTGTACTTTTGGGCGGATTCCTCGCCCTTCTCATCGCTCGTCGCGTGTTCGATAATCTCACTCAACAGATCACCCACGAGATAACTCTGCTGCTCGTCGATATCTCGCGCTTTTTCCAACTCATTGCGCAGGGCTTTAGCGTGCTCGAGTACAGTTTCTTCCACCATCGATCCATCCTCTTTTAAAATCACCTTGGATTTTCAGTATAACCCCAGTCACAGCTGGTCTGCTTAATAGAGATCAAATAGCCCTTTATGGAGCTCACCAAAGTCAACCAGCAATGTATTGCGTTGCCTGGAACAGTGCGGACGGCGCACCAGAATATTACCAATTCCGACAAAAAAGCTAGATATCTCCCCTTTTTTCACTAAAATTGCACACAATATTTTTCGTGCGTCCAATGATGGTGCGGTCTTTGTACTGGGATATCACCTGTACTTGATTCACCCGCACAAAACCAACCATTAACAGGCGGTGCTCCATGCTTCCAGCTCTTCACAAACTCCTTCCCAGTGCTAGCCTGCTAGCCCTTCTTGTGACTCCCGCCATTGGCTTTGCCGATGAGGCCAATAGCGCTAATACCGCGTGGATCATGACATCCATCGCACTGGTATTGTTTATGACAGTCCCCGGACTGTCGCTGTTTTACGGTGGGCTGGTGCGCAGTAAAAACGTGCTGTCGGTGCTGATGCAGTGCTTCGCCATTACCTGCGGCGCCTCCGTTGTCTGGCTGGCCTTCGGCTACAGCCTCGCCTTTGGCGATGGTGGCAGCTTAAACAACTGGATAGGCAATTTCGACAACGCTCTATTTGCCAATATGGGTGAATCAACCTTAAGTGGCGACATCCCCGAAAGCGTCTTCGCTCTGTTCCAGATGACCTTTGCCATTATTACCCCAGCGCTGATTGTTGGCGCCTTCGCCGAGCGGGCACGCTTTTCCACCATGATGGTGTTCAGCATGCTCTGGCTAGTGCTCGTGTATGTGCCCGTCACCCACTGGGTGTGGGGTGGTGGCTGGCTGGGCCAAATGGGCCTGCTGGATTTTGCCGGTGGCACCGTGGTACACGTCACCGCTGGGGTCGCCGCACTGGTGGCCGCCATGGTCATTGGCAATCGCAAAGGCTTTGGCTCACAGGCCATGCCACCCCACAACATGACCATGACCGTAATGGGCGCAGGTATGCTTTGGGTCGGCTGGTTTGGCTTTAACGGTGGCTCGGCCCTGGCGGCTAACGGTGATGCCGGCATGGCCATGCTGGTCACACACATCTCAGCGGCAGCGGGCTCACTCTCGTGGATGATGATGGAGTGGATTCGCCACGGCAAACCATCAGTACTGGGTATCGTTACCGGCATGGTTGCCGGGCTTGGCACCATCACCCCCGCCTCGGGTTTTGTTGGGCCGGGCGGCGCCCTGCTTATCGGCTTTAGCGCCGGCATTGTTTGCTACTTCGCCACTCAGGCCATCAAGCAGAAGTTTAAAATTGATGATTCGCTAGATGTCTTCCCCGTGCACGGCGTCGGCGGTATTATCGGCACCTTGCTGGCCGGTTTTTTTGCCTCCGACCAGCTCGGCGCCTTTAGCGGTCAGGGTTATGCCGAGGGCATGACCATGGGCTCACAGCTGGGCGTGCAGGCCATTGGTGTGGCCGCCACCTTTATTTACACGGCGGTTATCACCTATATCTTACTCAAAGTGCTCGACGCGCTAATGGGTCTGCGAGTCACCAGTGATGAAGAAACCGAAGGGCTGGATATCGCTCTGCACGATGAGCGTGGCTACGACCTATAAACGCAACACACTGTTTGCGGTATTTTGCAGGATGTCGGCCGCTGGCAATTGCTGGCGCGCCACATCGAGTTGCCGACACAGTAACTCCGCACCCTCTAATAAACGTGGCGTATGACGCTGTAATAGGCTGGCGGGCACAAAATAAAGGCGGCCCGATTTCACGGCATCCAGCATGGGCCACGCTTGCCAGTCCTTTAGCCACTCTCGGCGCTGCTCTTCTTCACCGCTAGCGACAATGACCTGCGGGTTAAGCGCTAGCACCGATTCAACACTCAGTTTCGGCACCAGCGGCACCGCACTAGCAAAGACATTGCTCCCGCCACACAGCTCAATGACTTTTGAAATCAAGTGTTCGCCATTAATGGTGAGTAAAGGGTCATCCCAAATCTGATAAAACACGGACAAGGGTTGCTGCTGGCTGTAAAGACGGCGTAACTCCAGCAGCTTATACTGATACGCCACCATCGCTCGCTCGGCCCCAGTCTCCGTTCCCGCCAGTTGCCCAAGCTTACCGAGGCTTTCGCCAATCGCCGCCAGCGAATCTGGCTCATCGACATAGACCCGCAAACCTAAAGCCCTTAAGCGGGCAATCATTTCGCCGCCATTGCCACTGCGCCAGGCCAGCACCAGGTCGGGCGATAAATTGACGATAGCCTCGAAAGAGATGGAGTTATAAGCACCCACCCGGGGAATTTTTAGCGCCGCTGGAGGGTAGTCACTGTAATCCACTGTGCCAACCAGTTGCGCACCGGCACCCACGGCAAATATCAGCTCAGTGAGATGGGGCGTCAAACTGACGATGCGTTGCGCGGGCTGGTCGAGCGTTAAAGTGGCCCCCGTGCTGTCGACGACGCTAACCTCTGCCTGCGCCAGCCCAACAAAACAGAGCAAAACCAGTAAGGCTAAACGGGCTTTTAGTCGAACAATAATGCGCACTACAAAACCACCAACGGGGCTTCGTGCTTGGGGTGAGCAATCACTTCAACCTGCACCCCGAAGACACGCGCAATCAACTCGGCCTGTAGTACCTCGGCAGGCGAACCGCTGGCCACAATTGCCCCATCTTGCATAATCAGCAGGCGGTCGGCCATGCGCGCCGCCAGATTTAAATCGTGTACGACGACACAAATACCCACACCCTGCGCCGCAAAATTCTTTAGCACGTTGAGCAGCAAGACCTGGTGCGCAAGATCGAGAGAAGCCGTCGGCTCATCCAGCAACAGGTGGCGTTCACCGTGAGGCGATGGCTCCCACAGCTGGGCCAGCACACGGGCGAGCTGCACCCGCTGCTGCTCGCCACCGGATAACGCCATGTAATTGCGCTGGCGTAATTGCTCGCCATCAATGGCAGCCAGGGCCGCACTCACGACCTGGCTGTCATGCTGGTAACCGCTGTTGTGGGGAGTGCGACCGAGGGCCACGACATCTTCCACTGCGAAAGCGAACTCGAGACTCGAGTGCTGAGGCAATACCGCCAGTGTCTGCGCCCTATCGGTTGCCGCCCAATGGGCTAAAGATTGGTCATTTAAACAAACTCGCCCGCTACTCAGACTGGCATCTCCCGCCAGCACTCGCAGCAGGCTCGTTT
>JBFHDT010000151.1:0-5789 GCA_041584575.1 Porticoccaceae bacterium | reverse complement strand
GTTCGATAATGGCAGAGACCCGCCTATTTATTTTTGGTGATGTACGGCCTCTGAACGCTGTAAAAAAGCGTTAATGTGCGGGTTAGGGAAATGATGCGTGCAAAAAATACCGACGCCGACCGCGCAATGGCATCCCGGTTTTCAACACATGGGGGCTAGTGTGGTAGAGAGTTGGCACCGACTATTAATAAAGTTAATGGGCGGGTGATTGGATGTACCTTTGACAGCCTTCTTCCTTTACGAAGTCCGTTGATTAAGATACTTTTGCACAGATTACTCGCGAATCTGTCTGTTAACTTATGCCTTCTTCTGAACGCTTTACCCATCAAATGAAAATTGGTCTGGCACTGGGTAGTGGATCTGCCCGTGGCTGGTCTCATATCGGCGTTATTGAGGCTCTGCAGGCCCACGGCATTGAGCCCGATATTATCTGTGGCTGTTCGATTGGCGCCCTGGTAGGTGCATCTTATGCGGCCGACAAAATCGTTGCGCTTGAAGATTGGGTACGATCCCTAAGTCTGCTTGAAACGGCGCGCTTTGCCAGTCTCGATACCTCCCTCTACGGCGTGATTAACAAGGATCGTTTGCTGAAGGTGTTAAGGCAGTTTATCGCTGATGACAGTTTTTCTATAGCAGATTTACAACGTCCCTTTGCCAGTGTGGCAACGGAATTAAGCAGTGGGCGGGAAGTTTGGTTTACCGAGGGCTCGCTACTCGATGCTGTGTGGGCGTCTATTTCTTTGCCGGGATTGTTTCCCCCTGTGAGGCATAACAACCGCTGGGTGGTTGACGGTGGTTTGGTCAACCCGGTGCCGATCTCTCTGTGTCGAGCTCTGGGGGCGGATTTCGTTATAGCGGTTAATCTCAATGGCGATCTTGTCGGTCGTCATCTTGGTAAGCCCGTGAACAAGGGTGGCGCAGAAAAGTCTCCTCACTGGAGTGATAAAATACGCTGGCCTTTAGGGAGTGACCCTAAACAGAACGCGAGTGCTGATGAAGTCGATGAGAAGGCTCCGCGAGTATTCGAGACCATTGCAGGGTCTATTAATATTGTTCAGGATCGCATCACGCGCAGCCGTATGGTTGGGGAGCCACCCGATATTTTGATCACTCCTGAACTGGCCGATATTGGCTTACTGGAGTTTTATCGAGCTGCGGAGTGTATCGACGAAGGCAAAGAGAGTGTGCATCGCGTACTGCCGGAGATCCAACGTTTGCTCAAGACATCAGGGGATCTATAGACTGTTCCTGAGTCGTACCATTTTACAAAGGCTTAAAACCCGAATGGTCCAATAAAAGAACACACAAGCATTGAAATAAAGGGGAAACTAATGCGTAAAGTTAAAATTGCCGGAACCGGAATGACCCATTTCGGCAAACGTATGGATGCCACGCTACGCAGCCTCACCACTGAGGCCTTGAATGAAGCAATGCTCGATGCCGCTATTAATGCCGATCATGTCGATACGATCTTTTTTGGCAATGCTGTCGGAGGCTTAATTACTGGTCAGGAAATGATTCCCGGTCAAATAGCACTGCGTGAATCGGGACTGATGGGTAAGCCGATTATTAATGTTGAAAATGCCTGTGCCTCGGCCTCGACGGCAGCGCATTTGGCCTGGTTGTCGGTAGCGTCCGGACAAAGTGATGTGGCCCTTGCCATTGGCTCAGAGAAGATGACCCACAAAGATAAAATGCTATCGTTCAAGGCATTAATTTCAGCCATGGATCTTGAAGAAATTAAAGCCGAAACGGGTTCTGACGACCCCTTAACTGCAGGCAGTGAGCCGGGCCGTTCTGGCTTTATGGATGTCTATGCCGGTAAGGCGCGTAAGTACATGGAGAGGACTGGCGCGACCATGGAAGATTTCGCCCGTGTTGCTGCCAAGTCTCACAAATTTGGCTCACTTAACCCCAAGGCCCAGTTTCAAAAACCCCTGACTGTAGAAGAAATTTTAGCCAGCCGCTTGATTATCAATCCCTTAACGCTGGCCATGTGCTCACCTATTGGCGATGGCTCTGCCGTGCTGGTGTTTACCTCCGACGACTTTGCCCGTAAGCACGGTTGCGATGCCGTTACGGCTGAAACCATTACCCTGGTGTCAGGCCAGCCCGGTGGTCGTGGCTGCAACGATAGGGCCGGAGAGAAGGCCTACGCTATGGCGGGTGTCGGCCCGGAAGATGTTGATGTGGTCGAGTTACACGATGCGGCTTCGCCGGCTGAATTGATGTATATCGAAGAGCTGGGCCTGTGCAAGCCGGGTGAAGGAGTGCAGATGATTCGCGATGGTGAAACAGATTTGGGTGGTCGTGTGCCCGTCAATACCAGCGGCGGCCTGGTGGCCAAGGGTCATCCCGTCGGCGCCACCGGCTGTGCTCAGTTGGTCGAGCTGACTAATCAGTTGCGTGGTCGCTGTGGCAAGCGCCAGGTCGTAGGGGCGAAAGTGGCGCTTGCGCAAAATGGCGGAGGCTGGATAGAAGATGATACCGCTGCGACGACGCTAAGTATTCTTACCCGTTAATTTGTTGTCTTTGGATTCAGCTCTGAAGCACTGCTCGATGTAAGTTTCAGCCCGTACAGTCAATGGAGGACTCTAACGATGCCTGGCCCACGCATTACCCACATCGCTTTACACCTTGTCGATATCGATGCCTGTATCGACTTTTATCAACAGTGCTGTGGTATGAGCATTGTGCATTCGCGCACGGCGGGAGAGCAGCGCATTGTCTGGATGGCCGAGCCGGGGCGTGAAAGCGATTTTATTTTTGTGTTGATGAATGGCGGGCAAAATCTTGAATTAGCTGATACCGATTACCGCCACTTCGGTTTTGCCTTGGAAAGCCGGGCTGCCGTCGATGCTATTGCCGAATTGGGCCGCGAGCGGGGTTGCCTGGTGTGGCCGCCACGGGAGGAAGACTTTCCGGTTGGCTATTATTGCGGCCTGCGCGACCCCAATGGCAACTTCGTTGAGTTTAGTTATGGTCAGCCCCTGGGGCCGGGGGCTGAGCAATTTGATGATTTGGAATAGGCTGCCACGACAGCAGCCTGCTAACAGCTAGAGGGCAAAGCGTTTAGAAAAACGCCTGAATACCCGTTTGTGCACGGCCTAAAATGAGTGCGTGAATATCTGCTGTGCCTTCGTAAGTGTTGACCACTTCGAGATTCATCATGTGGCGCATAATCGGAAACTCATCTGAAATACCATTACCGCCGAGCATGTCGCGGGCAACGCGGGCAATATCCAGTGACTTCGAGCAGTTATTGCGCTTCATCATCGAAATCAACTCAGGGGCAAGTTGGCCCTGATCTTTCAAGCGCGTTGCATTTAAGGAGCCCAGCAAGCCGAGGTGGATTTCGGTTTGCATATTGGCCAGTTTCATTTGTATCAATTGATTGGCGGCGAGGGGGCGATCGAACTGCTTGCGGTCGAGCACGTACTGTCGCGCAGTTTGCCAGCAGGTTTCGGCGGCACCCAGGGCACCCCATGAGATGCCAAGGCGGGCACTGTTAAGACAGCCGAAGGGGCCTTTTAAGCCTTTCACGTTGGGCAGCAGGTGGTCTTCCGATACGAAGACCTCATCCATAACAATCTCGCCCGTGACAGAAGCGCGCAAGGCGAGCTTGCCCTCTATCTTAGGTGCCGACAGGCCCTTCATGCCTTTCTCGAGCACAAAACCGCGAATCACGCCGTCGTCGGTTTTGGCCCACACCACAAACACATCGGCGATGGGTGAATTGGTGATCCACATTTTATTGCCGGTGAGGCTGTAACCGCCATCGACAGACTTTGCGCGGCTCTTCATGCCGCCAGGGTCGGAACCGTGGTCGGGTTCGGTGAGGCCGAAACAGCCGACCCACTCGCCGCTGGCCAGCTTGGGCAAGTACTTTTCACGTTGTGCCTCGGTGCCGTAGCTGTAAATAGGGTGCATCACCAGGCTCGATTGCACGCTCATCATCGAGCGGTAGCCGGAGTCGATGCGCTCAACCTCGCGGGCGATCAAGCCATAGCTCACATAGTTAACGCCGGGGCAGCCGTAGCCTTCAATGGTTGAACCGAGCAGGCCCAGCTCACCCATCTCATTAAAAATCTCACGATCCATGCGCTCATCACGAAAGGCCAATTGCACGCGAGGTAGCAGCTTGTCCTGGGCATATTGTCGAGCACTGTGCATAACCATGCGCTCGTCTTCACTCAATTGTTCTTCGATAAGGAAGGGGTCTTCCCAGTTAAAACTAGCCCAGTCGGCGGCCATAATACTCTCCTGAAATGCGGGGGGTGAAAGGATGAGGTGTGAATTTTGCAGCGAAGTATACCCGTGCCTTTAAGTCTAAACAAAAGCTCTCTCGGTAATTATGCTGATCAGCAATACTTGCTTCTCGCTACTTGCCCTGTGACACTATGCGCGCTCACTAAAATTGCTGATTTGTTGAGCCCGTGCTCCCTTTTCTGACCAATGAATTTTATGACTCGACCCATCGAAGCGCTTATCTCACTGGCCAATTTAGGTCACAACTTTGCACAGGCTCGACACCTTGCACCCGCCGCGCAAATTATGGCAGTGGTCAAAGCTAATGCCTACGGCCATGGTGGTGTTCAGGTTGCTGGGGCCCTGGCCGCGTCAGCAGATGCTTTTGGCGTGGCCAGTCTCGAAGAGGCCGTGGAATTGCGCAATGCGGGCATCGAAAACCCTATCGTATTGCTGAGTGGCGTTTTTGGCCGTGCTGAAATGCGTGAAGTGGCGCGCTATGGTCTCGCTACCGTTATTCACTGTGCCGAGCAAATGTACCTACTCCTCGATACCGTACTAAGCCAGCCCATCAATGTGTGGCTGAAACTCGATAGCGGAATGCACCGCCTAGGCTTTGATACGGAGGGTTTTTGTCAGGCAGCGGTGCGTTTACGTGCGGCCAAACAAGTCGATCAATTGACCTTCATCTCTCATTTGGCCTGTGCCGATACGCCTGCGGCTACCTTGAATGAACGACAGCTTCAGAGTTTTCAAGATAGCCTCGCTCGATTGATAGTTCACGCCAACGAAAGTGTCAGTCTGGCAAACTCGGCAGCCCTGTTAACGCGGCCCGATATGCACTTTGACAGGGTGCGGCCGGGGGTCATGCTCTATGGAGTAAACCCTTTAAATAACGCAGAACCTCTGCCTACAGAGATAGAGCTGCGCCCAGTGATGACTTTGCGTTCGCGCATAGTTGCCCTGCAAACGGTGGCTGCGGGTGAGGGGGTGGGCTATGGTGAAACGTGGCGCGCACCGGGAGAGCCAGGCAATCCGTCAGCGCGCTCGTCACGCATTGCCGTGGTGGCTGTCGGTTATGGTGATGGTTATCCGCGCCATGCTCGCAATGGCTGCCCGGTCTTAGTGAATGGTGAGCCTGTCCCCATCGCAGGGCGTGTCTCGATGGACCTGTTGAGTGTTGACGTTAGCGCTATTGCCAACGTTAAGGTCGGCGATGCCGTTACATTGTGGGGTGAAGGCTTGCCCGTCGAAACTGTCGCTGAGCACAGTGAAACTATTGCTTACGAATTGCTAACGGGTGTGAATCAACGGGTTAAATTTACTTATTTTTAATTGCTGCTTCTCAATGTAATGCTTGTTTCAATAACTCTATTGATGTTTTAACAATAGATTTTTCAGGTGAATTGATCGCGAGAGCATACAGGGAAGGCCTCTTGAATTGTCATTAAGTGGCTTTGTACAAAGTGTTTGGTTATTTGCCTGTCGGTAGCTTATTACCCCGTAATTATTAGTACGGTTATAGGTTCGATTCGTGAACC
>JBFHDT010000150.1:0-5806 GCA_041584575.1 Porticoccaceae bacterium | reverse complement strand
GTGCCAAAACCCTCATCCAAAAATAAAGAATCGACACGAACGTTTTTACTGGCCATTTGTGACAACCCCAGGGCCAGAGCGAGGCTCACAATAAAACTTTCACCGCCGGATAAATTCTTGGTCGAACGTATTTCTCCGGCCTGATAATTATCGATGACATTCAGCGCGAGGGGTTCGTTTTTATCTCTGACTAATAAATAGCGGTCACTCATTTTTTTCAGTTGCCGGTTGGCGAGACCGACTAAACATTCAAACGTTAAGCCTTGGGCAAAATTGCGGTATTTCTTGCCATCGGCCGAGCCAATTAACAGATGAAGATTGTTCCAGTGCTCGCAGTCCATTTTTTGTGCGTCAATGGCGACTGTCCTTTCCCGCTGGCTGGCCCTGAGTTTTTGGTTGTCGTCGAGCTTCTGTTGACAGGCGCCAAGCTCTTGCTGAGTAACCTTGAGCTGCTTGGTCGTCTCTTCAAGGTCTTGGCTAAGCTCTTCAATAGAGCGTTCGGTAAGCTGTTGATTGCGCTCTCTATCTAATTGCTCTTTTCTATCCTTTTGGCGGGCGCTAATGCCATGCTGTTCTGAATGAAGTCGTTCTGCCTGTCGAGACAGTTTGTCCCTTGTTTCATCACTGATACAGGCCGTTTTGAAATCCGCCTCGTTAATAAATGAATGCTCGTTTAAACGTCGTTGGAATTTGTTTTCACTCATGGTTAATTGAGCGCTTCTATTTTTCTGGCTATCGACCATTATTGTTATTTTATGCTCGAGCTGTGCTAGATCCTGTGAGGCGATTTGCAACAAGTGATTGGCGTCATCGAATTGCTTTTGAGCTGTCGCGACAGCAGTTTCCAGGCGGGTTTCCTCCAGTGCTGGGTCTTTATGGCCGAACAACGCCTGACGCTTTTGCTTAAGTTCTTCTTGCTTAGCTAATAAGGCAGCGTGGTCTTCGCACTGCTTTGCCAACTCAATTTGTTTTCCATCATACTGCTGGCCTTGGTGATTCATTTGTAAATTGAGAGTTGAAATACTCTGCTCGAGACGGTTTTTTTTAAGCTGTTTGTCCAACCACAGTTCGCGACGTTGAATGAGAGCTTTTTCAATACCGACAAAGTTATCCTCTGGCAGCGTGGAGACACCGAAATTAGACAGCGCTGTTAGTAGCGCCTCCTGGTCGTGTTTTAATTGCGCGACAAGTTTTGATTGTTCCTTTTCTAAACGCTCGAGGTTTTGTTCGGCGCTGTCTTTTTTGTGGCTCGCTGTTAGGTGTTGTTGTTCTAACTGATTAGCGGTTTGATTCGCTGTGTTTAGCTGCGTGCGTAAGGTCAGCAGAGCCTGATCCTGTTGCTCGATTGTCGTGAGCAGCTGCGCTGTTGTGTCGAGACAAGCTTGATTGTCTTTTATCAACTGGGGCAGTGAGTCTACGAGTGCTGTGGTGTTGCTCATTGGCACGCCAAGGCCACGCAATTGTTGCAGAGTTTGTTCACGCAGTTCTTGTTGTTTGGCAATGTCTAAAGTGGCCTCCTGCTGTTTGTTAGTGACTTGCTCACATTCTTTGTTGTTCTCGGCAAGACGAACTTTCTGCGTGACAAGCTGCTGATGACTTTCATCCAGCTGGGTTTTTACGCTATCGCGTCTATGGCTGGTACTGGCGACTTGAGGGATATTGCCCTCGGCATAGGGGTGCTCATTGGCTCCGCACAGCGGGCAGGGTTGGCCATCCTCCAGTTGCTCGCGAGCCTCATCTAAACTATGGATTTTATGGAGTAGTGAAATTTGCGTGTCGAGTAAGCTTAATTCTCGCTCAAGAGCCGCCTGTTTTTCTGTTTGAATCGAAAGTTGTTGCTTGCCTTCAGCCAGCGTAGCAGTGAGCGATGCATAACGGTTGGTGAGCTCTGCCTGTAAGTCTTGTAACTCGACAAGGGTGGAGACTTGAACATGTAAAGTTTGAAGTAGCTGCTTTTTTTCTAGCAGGCTTGCTTGATATTGACGCCAGTGAGCCAGATCCTGCCCTTCTAATGTCTGTAAACGTTGGTCCTCTGCCAATGTTAAAGCATTCTCTAATTCGCGCCGTGCTTTGCTTTGTTCTGTGAGTTCACTCGCTAACTTCTGCCATTGAATAAGCGCGTTATGGCATTCGGTTTTAGCCTTTTTACGCTCGGCAACTTTTTCATGGTAGCTTGCTGATAATAAGCGAAGGCTGGAAAAGCGGCTTTGCAACCCACTGAGTTGGTCAACTAAGGCTTCGTCAGTTCGACTGTCGGCGATTTCTTCTAAAAGGCCACTGAGTTTGGCTTTGTGTTCTGCAAGGTGCTGCTCATTTTTTTTCTGCTCGTCTTTCAGCTGAGCAATAGAGTGCTGTAGCGCTTTAATGGCAGCAGCAGCTTTGCTAATAGGCGTTTGTTGCTCTTTTGATTGCAGGTCTAAGGCCTGGGCCTGGCGGATAGAGGGCAGGCTTGTACTGTGTGCCTTGCGGTTTTCGGATAGCGTTTTTTGATATTGCTCTAGCTTATTTTTCGCGACAGTGAGGGCTGACTGTTTTGCCGGCAGCTGGTCACGATATTGCTGTTCTGTTTTTTGTTCGTTATTTTGTGCCTCGCGTAATGCATTAAGGCTAGCGTAGTCGGCTGCCAGTTGTAGGGCGCGTTTGCCAGCCTCCAGTTTTATTTCATCCGCTTTAAAGGCCTCGCGGCGACTGTCTAAATCCTGCTTTTGTTGGTCGAGATCTTCTAACTCTGCTTGCAGCTTATTGATGGTATTGAGCCAGTTAATAGCCCGGTTATACGTGTCATTTTGCGTGTTGAGTTCGCTTTCACGTTGTTTTTCTTGTTGCAGCCGGGCCTTGAGTTGCGCCTCATCCTCGGTGCTTAACAGCGTCATGCCCGCCAATTCAGCTTGCAAGGTATTGAGCGTGTTATTTTCGATAGCACGCATTTCATGCACCCGGGTCGATATTTGGCTGTAAATAGCGCTACCGGTTATTTGTTCGAGTATGGGCGCACGCTGATCGGGGGCGGCTTGTAGGAAAGCGGCAAAGCTGCCTTGAGCGAGTAACATTGACAGCGTAAAACGCTCGAAGTCCATGCCGGTAATGGTTTCGATGCGCTCTGCCACGTTACGCATTTTTGCCTCGATGATTTTCCCTGACACGGCATCGGCAATTTCATGTTTGGGGGATTGTAAATCGCCATCCGGTTTTTTGCGGGCGCGGTGTTGGCTCCAGTGGCAGCGAAATTGCCCATCGGGTGTTTCAAAGGTAATTTCAGCAAAGCACTCACCGCTGTGGCGAGACATAATTTCATTGCTGCTTTTAGTGATTTTATTCAGTCGCGGTGTGCGCCCGTAAAGGGCCAGGCAAATGGCATCGAGAATGGTGGATTTCCCCGCCCCGGTGGGGCCGGTGATCGCGAAAATACCGTCGTTGCTAAAAGCCGGATCGGTGAGGTCAATTTGCCATTCGCCCAGTAGTGAGTTGAGGTTAAGAAAACGCAGCTGCACTATTTTCATCAGCTACTCAGCCTGGCTGTCGTCATTGTGGATGGCGTTTAATACTTGTTGATATGTGTGCCGTAAATCGGCCTGTTGACCTTCAGGTATATCATGGGCCGCCAGGCAGCGCGCAAACACATCATTAACATCGAGGTCTTCAAGGCTTTCCTCGGCGTGGCTGGCGTTGAGTACACGGTCTATCAGTCGCGTATTTTGAATGCGCAAAATTAGAAGCTCACTGCCTTCGATTAATGCCTCAAGGCGCTCGCGTAAATCACTGACAATGTCATCGCCCTGATAAATCACTTCAAGCCACACGGGTGCGTTGGAATCGACAAGGCTGCGTAACTCGGAGGCTATCTCTGCCCAGTTGCCACTGACTTGCCGCAGTGGCTGAAATACCGGCACATTGAGTAATTCGACGCTAGGCTTCGCCGCGCCCGTATTAACGACCTGATTAGCTACATTGCTGAACTCAACAAGACAAACACTTTTCTGCTGGGTGGCTTCACCAAAGCCCATGGCCACGGGAGAGCCGCTATAACGCATGTGCTCTAAGCCGCCAATTTTTTGCGGCACATGAAGGTGGCCGAGTGCCACGTAGTCGATACACGGCGGGAATATATTCGTATGCACATGGGCTAGCGAACCCACGTAGAGTTCGCGCACACCATCGCCATCCACCGTTTGTCCGCCGGCCGTAAACAGGTGGCCCATGGCGATGATGGGAATGTCCAGGCCCAATTCCTGACGCTTAGCTGTAGCGAGGGCAGTTACCCTGGCGTAGTGGTCGCGAATGCCTTCAAGCAAGTTATGGTCTTTGTCGGCCAGGCTCTCGCCCGCCTGTACCTGGCGAATGTCGCGGTCGCGTAAATAGGGCACAGCACACACCAGTAGCTCGGCGCAGCCTGCAGCATCTTTCAGCAACAGTACTTCATCGTCGATATTTTCTGTAGCAGCACCGATCACATGAACGTCGAGGGTACACAGCAGGGCTTTGGGGGCATCGAGAAATGTCGGCGAATCATGGTTGCCCGCTATGACAATAATATGGCGACAGGGTGAGGCGGCAACACGACAAAGAAACTGGTAGTACAGGCTTTGCGCACGATGACTGGGTGTGCTGGTATCAAAAATGTCGCCAGCGACGAGGAGTATATCGACCTGCTCAGAGACGATGGTTGTGCTCAGCCAATCGAGAAATTGGCCAAATTCTGCATAGCGTTTTTGACCATAGAGCGAGCGGCCAAGATGCCAGTCAGAAGTGTGTAGGACTTTCATGATTACCGTCGCTTATGCCGCTAGAGGAGCTTGAAAAGACGGCGTGCCCGAAACAGCCCACGCCAACGCTTAGATTAGCGCAAACACCGTTGCGAGACAAAGTGGCAGGCGGGTTCTCTTTTCTGGCCGTGATTTCCGGTATGCTTCGAAAATTGCTCTTCAAGCGGCTAAATGAGTAAGCGCGCCACTGATAAAAATGCTACTGAAGAAACTTTTGCGACAACAAGAAGGAAGTCTATGTTTAAGCGTCTCTTTTTCAAGGGTCTCCTCTTTAAGGGTCTAAAAACTACCAGCACCAGCACTTATCTTTTGCTGATGGTTGGCCTTTTGATGTCGCCAACAGGTGCTGCCAATGGGCCGGAGAATACACCAGAGTTTGAGCGGTTATTAAACCTGGTTGATCAGCGCCTGCAACTCATGAAAGACGTGGCGGCCTACAAATACGCCAATCATATGGCTATTGAAAACCAGCAGCGTGAAACAGTGGTATTGGCCAACGCTATGGCCAGTGCCCGACAATTGGAGCTTGACCCTGCAACGCTCGAACCCTTCTTTCGCCTGCAAATTGAAATGGCTAAAAAAATACAAACAAGCTGGATAGAAAGTTGGCAGGCGCAAGGCATTGCACCGACCAGGCAAGTGTTTAGCGCAGACTTGAAAGCTGACATTAGGCCCGCCTTACTGGTTCTGGGTGCTCAGCTGGTAGAGCAACTGCCCCTTGCTTTACCCGAATTAAAGGCTGCGGATAACCTTGATCAGTTTTCAAAGAAGGTTGACGCTACGCTGACGACGCACTTTGTGACGCCTGAAATGAAGCGAGAGCTTTTGCAATCCCTGTTACAAATTCGTCAGCTGGCCCCCGGTGAAATGAGTGTGCTCGCGAAAATTTTACACAGCGGTGTACTGCGCGTTGGCACGACTGGTGACTACCCGCCCTTTAGTTTTATGGATAAGGCGAGCGGCGAGTATTCGGGCATAGACATCGACCTAGCTCGCAACCTTGCCAGCAGTTTGGGGGTAGATCTGCAATTTGTTCATACCTC
>JBFHDT010000149.1:0-5807 GCA_041584575.1 Porticoccaceae bacterium | reverse complement strand
TTATGTCGGTTTATTCGGCGAGTTGGCGCAGGCTTTATCGCCCTATATTGCGCTGCTCACTGCGTTTGTGGTGTCACCCCTTATTGCCTGCGCGACCAGGGGACGTTACTACATTGCGAGAACCGCCACGGTACTGGCGGGTGACAATGATGCTGTGCTATGCAAAGTCTGTGAGAATGTGTTTGAACGTGAGGATATGGCACTGTGCCCAGCCTACGGGGGTGCGATTTGCTCCTTGTGTTGTTCGCTAGATGCCCGGTGTCATGACCAGTGTAAGCTGGGTGCACGGTTTAGCGAACAATTGACCCGTTTTGTTGCCGCTATTCTACCGCAGCCAATTGCACTGAGAGCAAACCCTCGATTGCTACAATTCTTCGGTTATTTCGCATTAATTACCGGGATTATTGCGATTTTATTTTGGTTCGTTTATTACCAGGTACCACTCAGTGATGCGAATGCCAAAAACATAGTAGCGTCCACTTTAAGTCAAGTTTTTTTATTGTTACTGATTGTTGTTGGTGTATTAACCTGGTTATTTGTATTGGCGAATGAAAGTCGACAGTTCGCGCTGCATGAGTCACAACGTCAAACCGATTTGCTCAGCCAGGAAATCAATGCACACGAAAAAACAGATCGGGCCCTGCAAGAAGCAAAAGATATGGCTGATGCCGCCAACCAGGCAAAAAGTCGCTATTTGTCGGGTCTCAGTCACGAGCTTAGAACACCGCTCAACTCAATGCTGGGTTACGCACAGTTACTGGAAAAAGATGCCAGCTTAACGACCGAACAGACCAAAAAGGTGCGTTTGATACGTGGCAGTGGTGATCACCTGGCTGATCTTATCGAGGGCTTGCTGGACATTTCTCGTATAGAAGCGGGTCGGCTTGAATTACACCGTGAGCAGGTGCCACTGCAAGGTCTGCTGGAAGAATTGACCGAGATGTTTCAAATACAGGCGCAGGCGAAGGGCATTGGTTTCAAATATATTGTTCGCAGTCGTTTGCCGGACGTCGTTCTTGCCGACGAAAAGCAATTGCGCCAAATCTTGATTAACCTGTTGTCGAATGCCGTCAAGTATACCCACCAAGGCACGGTCGAGCTGGCTGTTCGTTATCGAAACCAGGTGGCAGAATTTACCGTTAAAGATACCGGGGTCGGTATCGAATCTCACGAATTTGAGCGTATTTTTCGACCGTTTGAGCGCATTCGAAAACCCGGCTTACCGCAAGCCCCGGGCACCGGTTTGGGTTTGACCATCAGCAAGTTGCTGACGGATATTATGGGGGGGGATCTTTCATTCGATAGTGTCCCGGGAAGGGGTAGTACCTTTCGATTGTCGCTGATGTTATCTAGCGTGTGTGAGCCAACTGTGCGAGTGCTACCGGATCGGCGGATAGAATCTTATGTCGGTGAACAAAAAATACTGTTGGTGGTCGATGATGAAGCCTCGCACCGGGGGTTGATCAGCGAAATTTTATCGCCGTTGGGCTTTGTAGTTTTGGAAGCGCCGGATGCCTACGCCTGCCTTGATATTCTCGATAGTACAGACGTGGATCTTTTTTTTCTGGATGTAACGATGCCGGGTATGGACGGTTGGGAGCTCGCCAAACGTCTACGTAAACAGGGAATTCGTGTTCCAGTAATTATGATTTCTGCGAATGCGCTCGAAAGCGAGGAAGAGATTCGTCTTAACGATGATTATCTGATCAAACCGATTCGCGATAACGCGTTGCTGGACAAAGTTGCTTCGGCGCTGGCTCTGCAGTGGTGTTACGAACCTGACTTGCTTCAAAGTGTCGACACCACTGAGTCAGTGCAGGTCACTAGTGCCGATTTGTTTCAGGGCATCAGCGACAGTGACTGCCGTGAATTGATCGAGATGGCGGAACTGGGTTTTATTGATGGTTTGGAAAGAGTACTCAAGCGATTGGAGAAACGCGACGAAACCAAAGGTTTCGTCGCGTTGATGCGTCGCCATCTGGGTCGATATCAATTTGCCGAGATCGTTTCTATTAATAAAAAGGCGTTGTTGTAATGGTCATTAACGAGTCAAAGGGGGTTGTGCTTGTTGTCGATGATTCCGCTGAATCCCTGGGTATGCTCAACACCGCCCTGGTCGATGAGGGCTATACCGTTTTTGTGGCGATGGATGGCGAGCAAGCTCTTGCGATTGCCGGGCGTATGGTGCCAGACGTTGTGTTGATGGACGCGATTATGCCAAACCTGGATGGTTTTGAAGCATGCCGGGAGATGAAAAAAAATAGTGAGTTGAGCGATGTGCCGGTCATTTTTATGACGGGACTTGACGATACCGAACACGTGCTAATGGGACTGCAGGCCGGCGGCGTTGACTACATTAATAAACCGATAAATTTGGACGAATTTTTAGCTCGGGTTGAGGTACATTTAAATAATTCTAGACTCACACGCAGTGCTCGTAGCGCCCTGGATGAAATTGGTCAACATGCTTTGGCTTGCGATATTCATGGCCAAATTGTCTGGGCTACAGTCAGTGCTCGTAAGGTGTTGACGGCCATTAGTCATGATAGCGATTGGGTAGACGTACAATTGCCTGGGCAATTACGTTACTGGTTGTCACACGATTTGATCAAAGACAGTGTGTTGTGCCTGGACGGTCTCGATAAACCACTGCAAATGCGTTTTCTTGGGCGCCCGTCGCCCGGTGAGTATTTATTGCGATTACTGGATAATGACGAACTCAGCACACGTAATGCGCTACGTGAACAGTTTGGACTCACTGAGCGTGAAGCGGAAGTCTTGTTTTGGTTAGCGCGAGGCAAAACAAATCGCGAAATTGGGCAAATATTGTCGAGGAGCTCTCGTACAGTCAATAAACATCTCGAGCAGGTTTATAAAAAAATGTCGGTGGAAAACCGCACGAGTGCTGCGGCTCTTTGCTTGCAATATTTAAACAACCACTAAAATAAGTGTGGCATTAAGGTTTCACTATCTATTTTTCGAGTCATTTTTTTCAATGGTATTCATTGAGAAAGAAACCCGGTGTTATCTGACCTTAAATGATCGATTCAATTGCCTGTGGTTTTTTTCTCAGCGGTCGCGGGGATGGTCAACACATCTTCGCCGGTCTCTTCGCGCAGAACTTCTCTCTGTTGCTGTGCAGTGATCTCTTCACTGTGGCTAAGGCTACTGCCAACCCATAGATCCATCATTTTTGCCGCGACCAGATCACCACTAACGTTGATGGCGGTGCGGCTCATATCAAGAATGCGGTCTACGCCCATGATCAGCGCGATACCGGCAGCGGGAATGCCCACCGTACTCAAAACCATCGATAAAATAACAATACCCACTCCGGGTGTTGCCGGTGCGCCGATGGAAGCACCCACCGAGGTGAGCACGATTAAAGCCATTCCACCCGGGCCAATGTCAATGCCGAAGACCTGTGCAAGAAAAAGGGCGGCGACACCCTGGTAAAGGGCCGTGCCATTCATATTAATCGTCGCGCCCAGCGGAATGACAAATTGGGCCACCGATGGCCTTACCTTGAGTTTTTCCTCCGCTGTTTTGATCGACAGTGGCATGACGGCAGCGGAGCTGGAGGTGGAAAAAGCCAACAACAACACTTCTTTGACGTCGATGATGAAGGGTATGGGTTTTTGTCTGGCAAAGACAAAAAGAATAATCAAGTAAACACAGAACATCAGCAATAAACCGAACAGGACGGTGCCCACGTAAACCGCCATACCTAACAAAGCATCGAGGCCCAGTTTTGCTGTCAACTGGGCGAGCAGACCAAACACCGCTATCGGTGCCAGCAGCATCGCCCAGCGCACTACCGTCATACAGACTTCCTGTAATGAGCCCATAAGGTCAAGCAGCGGTTTGGCTTGCGCGGGTACCATCATCACCAATGCCACACCGACAACCATGGCGAAAATAACCACTTGTAGCATGTTGTTTTCGACCATGGAGGTTAGAGGATTGGAAGGCAGCAGGGTAATCACTTTTTGCGGCAGCTCGTGAATATTCAGCGCTTCTGGCGCCATTTGTCCAAGTACCGCAGGTGCGCCCAAAGTAGCTTGCAGGGTTTGACTGTCGATATAGGCACCAGGTTTGATCAGGGAGGCTACGATTAGGCCGATAATAATGGCCAGTGCTGTGGTCACAATAAAATACAGCACCACGCGCAGCCCCATTTTACGCAGTTGCTCGAGATCTTCTGTGGCTGCCAAGCCACGGATGATGGAGGCGAATACCAGGGGTATGACGATCATTTGAATGAGGGCGAGAAACAGCTTGCCGGGAAAAGCCAGCCAGTCGCTGGCAGTGGCGGCCGTCGCGGGATCCACCCAGCCAACGCTGGGGCCAATAATAATCCCCAGACTAATACCCAGCACCATGCCCACCATCACCTGCAGCCACAAGCGTCCACGAATCAGGGACTGCAGATAGGTGTTGAGATATTTTAGAGAGCGGGGATAAAGTACGTCTAGAGCGAGGATCTTTTCTGTCTTTCCTGCCATGATTTTAATTCCTTTTTACAGAGTGTAGCCTGACATAGTTTGTACGGTCGAGCCGCCAGCCATCCTGTGTCGCAAAGGGTCTCATTAAATTAAAGATCTTCGTTTAATTACCAGGGCTCAACATTAGGGCAGGGTCAATGAGCTGGTCAACCTCATTCGCGGACAAGAATTTCAATTCCAGTATCGCGGCTTTAATACTGAGGTTTTTTTCTAAGGCCAACTTTGCCGCTGTTGCGGCTTTATCGTAACCAATTACGGGTGATAGTGCCGTGACGAGCATCAATGAGCGATCAACATTTCTTGCTAATTGTTGCTCATTTGCTTGCAGCCCTTCGATACAATTTTTGGCAAAGCTCTGCATGCCATCCGACAGTAAATTGAGGGATTCGAGCAGATTATGGATAATAACCGGCTTAAACACATTAAGCTCCAAATGGCCCTGGCTGCCCGCTACACCAATGGTTGTATCGTTGCCGATGACCTGTGCGGCGATCATCGTGAGTGCTTCCGTCTGGGTAGGGTTCACCTTGCCCGGCATAATGGAGCTCCCCGGTTCGTTTGCTGGCAGAAGTAACTCCCCCAGGCCGCACCTTGGTCCGCTGCCCAGTAGGCGTAAATCGTTGGCGATTTTAAACAGCGCTGTTGCTAATAGGCGCAAACGGCCGTGTAGATCAACCAGCGCATCATGGGCGCTGCTGGCCATGAATTTATTAGGGGCGGAGCAAAAGTCGATACTGCTGAGTTGACTGATTTTACGGGCGACATCAACAGCCCAGGTTTCGGGGGTGTTGAGGCCGGTACCGACTGCGCTGCCCCCGAGGGCAAGCATCTTTAAAGACGCTTGCGTTGCACTGATTTGGGTGCGGGCATAATCAATTTGGCTGACGTAGCCGCTGAACTCTTGACCCAAGGTGATGGGGGCGGCATCCATCAAGTGGGTGCGCCCTATTTTGATCAGCGAATGAAACTCCAGGGCTTTTTGTGCGAGAGCATCGTGTAATACGGTGAGGGCGGGCAGTAGTCCTTGCTGTAATCGTGATAACGTACAGACATGCATCACGGTGGGGAAAACATCGTTGGATGACTGGGAGCAATTGACGTGATCGTTTGGGTGGACAGGGTGTTTTGCGCCTCTGTCTGCACCCATTAATTCATTTGCGCGATTTGCGATAACTTCATTAAAATTCATATTGGTCTGGGTGCCGCTGCCGGTTTGCCATACCACTAGCGGGAACTGATGGTCATGTTGCCCGGCAATAATTTCATCGCAGGCCTGACAAATGGTATCGCAGAGGGGGGCGG
>JBFHDT010000148.1:0-5847 GCA_041584575.1 Porticoccaceae bacterium | reverse complement strand
GCTCAGCACCTTCGGCAAATTGTTCGACATTCCGGTTTTTCTAGCCACTGACCGGCTTGAGCTGTCTGATATTCTCGACCAGCTGAGCGATAAAGACCTAATTTTGATCGACACGGCGGGCATGAGCCAACGCGATATGGAACTCTCCAAGCAACTGGCCACCTTAACCGGCGCTGGACACGACATTCAGTTCTACTTGACCCTTTCAGCCACTGCACAGCAAGCCATCACCAGCGAAATCATGCGCGTCTTTAGCGATATCACTCTCGCGGGCACCGTCGTCACTAAAGTTGACGAAGCGGCAAGTCTTGGCGGAGTACTCAACGCCTTGATCACTTACCAGTTACCCACTTTCTTTATCAGCAACGGTCAAAAAGTACCCGAAGACCTCCATTTGGGCTCGGCGATTGAACTGGTCAAAATAGCCCGCGACTTGTTACAACGCACTGGCTCTCACCAGCCTATAATAGACCCTGAAACCACGCGCCCCAGCAAGCACTCAACCAGCACCCATGAGGAGAAACGACTCCATGGCTAATAACTCACCCGTCGCACGAGCGCCACAGCAAAAGCCAGTCCGCGTAATTGCCATCACCAGTGGTAAAGGTGGCGTCGGCAAAACCAATATTTCGGTTAACCTCGCCGCCTCCTTTGCCAAACAAGGCGATAACGTATTGTTAATGGATGCCGATCTTGGTCTCGCCAATGTCGACATTCTCTTCGACCTCCACCCAAAGTACGACCTACGCCACGTTATTGCCGGTGAGCGCACCCTCGACGAAGTTATTGTTGACGCGCCTCTGGGGCTGAAAGTGATCCCCGCCTCCTCGGGCGTATCGAGCATGGCCGATCTTTCACCGGCCGAAAATGCCGGACTGGTACGCGCCTTCAGCGAGCTATCATTCCCTGTCGACACAATGATTGTTGACACCGCCGCCGGCATTTCCGACAGCGTAATTACCTTCTGCAAAGCCAGCCAGGAAGTCGTCGTTGTGGTTTGCGATGAGCCGACCTCAATTACTGATGCCTACGCCCTCATTAAAGTCATGAGCCGCGATCACGGCGTGAAGCGCTTTCACATCCTCGCCAATATGGTCAACAGCAATGCCCACGGCGAAGAACTGTTCCGTAAAATATCCCGCGTCACCGATCATTTTCTCGACATCGTTGCTGTGCATATCGGCTCTATTCCCATGGACGACTACCTGCGTAAAGCGGTACGCCACCAAATGCCTGTCGTTGAAGCCTTTCCACGTAGCCCCTCCGCTCAGGCCATTACACGGCTCGCAAAAACCATCGATAAATGGCCCGTGCCCGAGCTCGCTAGCGGCAACATGGAATTCTTTATCGAGCGCGTCGTCGGCTATCCGAACAAGGAATATGCTGCATGACAAAGGCGGTTTTCTACGCTGATGAAGAATTCGGAAACAGTGAAAAACTGGTCACCGATTACCTTCACTTAGTCAAGAAAATCGCCTTTCATATCGCCGCTCGCCTACCTGCTACCATCGATATTGACGACCTCACTCAGGTCGGATTAATCGGATTACTCGAGGCGGCAAAAAGTTATCGCAACGGCCAGGGCGCGACGTTTGAGACCTTCGCGGGGATCCGTATTCGCGGCGCCATTCTCGATGAAGTGCGCCGCTTTGACTGGTCACCCCGCAGTATTCAGCAAAAGGCTCGCTGGCTGGCACAGGCAACTCGAACTGCTGAAATTGAACTACAACGCCACCCCAAAGATAGCGAAATCGCCGCCCAACTGGGCGTCGATATGGATGAATACCACCAGCTATTGCGCGACACTGCCGCCTGTAAAGCTACTTTTGTCGATGCCAACGAAGTCGATCTACCCGACATCAACACCCCCCACGACAACATCCACGACGCCGCTTTTCGCACCGCTTTAAGCGCTCATATTGCACAATTGCCCGAGCGTGAAAAAACATTAATGTCGCTCTATTACGACGATGAATTAAACCTTAAAGAAATTGGTGCCGTACTTGAAATTAGTGAATCAAGAGTCAGCCAAATCCACAGCCAGATACTCAACAAGCTACGCTCTAGTCTGTTGTCCTGGACATCTGACACAAACGACACCAGCCGGTAAGCCGGACGCTATTTAAATGGATATCCTCACCTTGCTCGGCGTTATCTTTGCTTTTGCCGCCATCATTGGAGGCAATGCACTGGAAGGCGGTCACCTGGACTCGCTGCTGCAGTTCACGGCTTTTTTAATTGTATTTGGCGGCACCCTCGGTGCCATCATGGTACAGACCCCTATCAAAGTTTTTATTCACAGTATTAAATTACTGCGCTGGATTTTTGTCCCCCCTCAACTTGACCCTGCAACATCGCTACAAAAAATTGTTGAATGGAGTCAAATTGCTCGCAAGGAGGGCCTCCTCGGCCTGGAAAACATTTCTGAAGAAGAAAACGAACCCTTTACTCAAAAATGCCTGCAACTACTCATCGACGGCAACGAACCCGAATCCATCCGCAGTACCATGGAAGTAGAGATTTCAACTAAAGAAGCTTTCGATATTAAAGGTGCAAAAGTGTACGAAGGCATGGGGGGGTACAGTCCCACCATCGGTATTATCGGCGCTGTACTGGGTCTTATTCATGTGATGAACAACCTGGCCGACCCCTCCACCCTTGGCCCCGGTATTGCCGTCGCCTTTGTCGCCACCATTTACGGCGTCGGCATGGCCAATCTTTTTTTACTGCCCGCCGCCAATAAATTAAAAACCCTGATCAGCGACCGCTGTCATATACAGGAGATGATTGTAGAAGGTGTTGTCGCCATTGCCGAAGGCGAAAATCATCGCAATATCGAAGCAAAATTACGCGGCTATTTTTAGCTCGTTTATTATGGCCAGGAAGCGCGCACCTGAAGAACATGAAAACCACGAGCGATGGCTAGTTTCCTACGCCGACTTTATCACCCTTTTATTCGCTTTTTTTGTTGTCATGTATTCTATTTCTTCCGTTAATGAAGGCAAGTTTCGCGTCCTCTCGCACTCTCTCGTCGCCTCATTCACCAACCAAGGTCGATCAATGGATCCGGTGCAATTTGGCACAGCCAGCACGTCTTTCCCGATTGCACCGACACCTTTAACGCGCACCCCAATCAAGCTAGACCTACCTCAGTCCATGAGCGAAGATGCCATTAAAGTTGAGCCCCCACAGGTAAAGAAAAGCTCACCAGAAATGGATGAACTTGGGCAAAAAATTAATAACGCAATGAAAGATTTGCTCGAAACCGAACTGGTTTCAGTGCGTAAATCAGACAATTGGCTGGAAATAGAAATCAGCAGTAAGGTCTTATTTTCCAGCGGCAGCAGCAATCTGTCCCCTAGCGCCAGACCCTTGTTACGCGGCTTGAGTAATGTTCTGAAAGAGAGAAAAAACAAAATTCACGTCGAGGGTTTCACCGACAACCTACCCATTAAAAACAATATTTACCCTTCCAACTGGGAGCTATCGGCGGCGCGCGCTGCCACTGTCGTGCGACTTTTTTCCAGCTACGGCATGACACCAAAAAATCTGGCATCGATTGGTTACGGCGAATTCCAGCCTAAGGTCTCCAACGACACCCCCGCAGGGCGAGCCACCAACAGAAGGGTCGTTATCGTTGTTATTGCTACCGGCTTTGACCCGCGTTTAAGAAATCGCTAACGTGTCAGTTATTTATATTTAACAGCGCCAAATATTACATCACTGACAGGAGGCTAATATGGCTAACGAACTAACTCCCTCTGGCACTGTTCGACCTCTGCGCATACCAGCGAGTAAAACTGTCACCGGCAAACAAAAAAAAGCACCCCTGCCCACAAAGAAACCCAAACCTGACAAGAAAAACAGACCTGATGATGGCACTAAAACCCATATTGATGAGTATATTTAAACTCGGCATCTGAACTCGACAACGCTGTAATGGCAAGTGCTAATAATTATCTCACTGCCAGTAAATAGCTTTTCAACAGCGCGTTAAGTAAAAAGCGTTAAATATAGTAGTCAATAGCGCCGCGACTCTCTGCCCGCCCGCCCGGCATGAGTCGGGGCTCTGTTTCTAAGGCCATTATTTCACCGGTATTGCTGTCAGACGCCAATGCTCCAGAATCCGCTAGCTGCTCTCGTTCCTGTTGTAGGTTCTGATCGGAAACATCGGCATTAGCGAGCTGCATACCACTGTCGGCAAACATTTCACGCAACCGCGGCAGGGCCGCTTCCAGGGCTTCTCGAGCAGCTGGGTTGGCGGCAAAAAAAGTAACGTTTGTACGCTCACCTTCGGTGGCAAGTTTAACCTCGACACTTCCCAGCTCCGCGGGATTGAGACGCAACTCAAGCCCTGAGCTATTTTGCCCGACCATCCAGCGAATGCGATTGCCGACCTCAACATCCCAACCGGGCTGCCCCGCAGGTGTTTGCAGGGTAAAAAAGCGAGGCGAGGAGGTCTCCTGAGTGGCACTGTATTTCGCCGACTCTGTACCAGGCACGGATAGAGTCGAACTAACATTTGCAAAATTTAAGCTCTGGGACGTAGATCCTCCCCCATCAGCCCCAGTATTCAGTACTTGTCCGGCTATCTCCGATTTGCCAGTCATGGCCGCCATAATATTTTGTCGCACCTGTTCAAAATTTTCTTTCGAGCCAGAACCGTTCGACAGTGCTTCAGCGATCACTTGCGCCGTTGGCATTTTATTTATCGAGTTAGCGACCGAGGCCTCTAGTAGTGACTTTGTGGTTTTTCCAGGCAGGAGCTCTATTTCAGTATCGACAAACTCCTCTAAAATAGGCACCTGCTTTCCCGACAGAACTCGCGCAAATTCAGGGCTGATAGCAAGCTTGGAGAGTGTGTCTGTGGTTTCCTTTGAGCCAGGTAATGTCGAGCTTAAGACCCCAAGATCATCGCTATTAGACACGTCCCCCTGGCGTAATGCGGCAGCGACTGAGGCAGCATCCAATTCGGCCGCTACTTGCTCAGCTGACAAAGCGTCATTTTGAACAGGTAACAACTCAGCACCGGCACTTTCTACGTCTACCGGCAAAAGCGCGTCTTCGAGCGGCGATGGATTGCCGCCCGCAACTAGCACCTGAGGCTCTATCGAGGACGTATTACCATCAGCGTCTGCTTTAGCCGCTTCACTGCGTTTTTTGCTTGATTTTTCTTTAGCTTCATCAGCTCTGTCTAAATCACTGCGCTTCTCGGCCTCAAGATGATTGGAGAAAGCTCGCTCACCAGCGCCATCTCCCCCTGTCGAGGAAGATGGCGTCGATGATGAGCTGCCCGCAAATATCTGCGCACTCTGACTGGCTGGGTTAGCCACCTGAACGGATAATGGCATTGGAACCTCTTGTGTTATCTGTCACTGCTAATACAAGTAGAGATCATCTGCCCAAACGCTAGCCATTAAGTGGCTAAAACTGAAGGGGCAATATCTCCTCAGCTACCTTCTGACTAAGTAACAGCAAAACACGGGCCAGTTTTTTTAATTGTGTTTCATCGGGGTGAGATATTTGAAATAGATGGTAGGAATCCACCATTGGAGTGGTCATGGAATATCGTTGTTTTTAACCCCAGACACTTTTTCCAGCGAGACTGGAGCGTTCATCCTGCTCTTTTTGTTCACGCTTATTGCGTTGTAGCAACTGCTCTTTTTGCACCTGCACCAGGGCCTGAGACAAACTCTGGTTACGCTGATGCTTTTCAACCCACAAGGTCTGGCGCTCTGTTACCTGTGCACCCAGGTCTATGAGGGTTTGGCGCTGGGCTTCGATAGCATTATCTAGCTGACCAAAAAAAGCGCGGAAATCACTCAGTTGCCGGGCATTCATCCCGGT
>JBFHDT010000147.1:0-5894 GCA_041584575.1 Porticoccaceae bacterium | reverse complement strand
CCAATACCGGCGTCTCGTTCAGCGTGGCGGCCCACGGCACAGTAAACGAAAAGGTTGAATTTTAGGGCAGTTTGATTAGCTACGTTTAACCTCTTATTCAACCGGGTTTTTATCAATCGGGGCGCATTGTGACTCTCTATTTGTTTTTTATGGTACTTGGTCCTACGATGCCTCTATTGTTTTTATCGGGAGCGCTTACAGGTAGCCGTAGGCCGTCCAGCCGCCATCGATATTGAGCGTTTCGCCAGTCATAAATCCTGCGCCCGGGCTAGCCACAAAAATCACAGCAGCGGCGATGTCTTCAACCGTACCCATGCGTCGTTGGGGTGTGCGCTTTTCAATGGCATCAGCCGCGAGTTTGCCATCGGCCGCCAGCTGCTCAATCATCTCGGTGCGAATATAACCTGGAGCAATACAGTTGACCCGCACGTTGTATTTGGCACATTCCACCGCCAATACTCGGGTCATGTGTTCGACCGCTGCCTTTGATGTGCAGTAAGAAAGGGTTTGGGGGATGGCGTTCTGGCCAACAATAGAGCCAATGTTAATCACGCAGCCACCATTGCCAGCATCTTTCATTTGTCGAATCGCCGCTTGAGAACACAAAAACACCGACTTGGCATTGATGTCCATATGGCTGTTCCAGTTTTCTTCCGTCATTTGTAGTAGTGGCTGGGGGTTGGAAATACCTGCGTTGTTGACGAGTATGTCGACTGGACCAAGCTGTTCTTTCACCGCTGCAAAGGTCGTCGTTACAGCACTGCCACTCTCGACCTTACAGCCGAATGCAATGGCCTGGCCGCCTTTTGCCTGAATCGTTGTGACAACATCACTGGCATTTTCTACTCTGGTTGCAATGCAGGCCACGTGGGCTCCCGCATCAGCGAGTGCGATGGCAATGCCCTTACCAATGCCCCTGCTGGCGCCGGTAACAAGGGCTATTTTTCCATTCAAGGTCTTAGTCGTCATTGCTTGTGTCCTGTGATGATGGGCCTGTATTAAATCTCAAGTTATCTGAATATTGAGCACCTGAGTACGCAGTTCAACTTTACGGGTTTTGACCGGTAGGGTCGCGGAAAACTCATCGGCAAAGGTGATTATGGGTGAGTTTTAAAGCTGGAGATGGGGCACATTAGGTCGAGCCATTCGAGGCGCTTGGTCATCCATAGGGAGACTCGTTCGCCGGGTTCAACAGCGATGACCACCAGGCCTTTGGCGATGTAAGCGGTGTTGTTTTTAATGTCGAATAGCTTCTGCGCTGCTCGTCGAAGGCAAAAGTTTCTCGGTCGACATAGTTTGCTGCTACTGCGTCGAGCAGGGTGCCCAAGGTACGTTTGTTGAACCGGTCCAATGCGAACTCCATTTTGCAGAATATTCCCGGTGAAGCTCCTGTCATTCTTTTTAGAGAATGTGCTGCGGGTTATTGGCTTGTGTCGAAGCTTTTTTTGGTTGTCGATTTAGGCATTAACGTCTATCACGATTCTGCCTTTGATCTTGCCCGCAAGAATATCTTTGGCGAGTGACGGTACCTTGCTGAGAGGTTCAACGCTGTAGATTTGGCGTAATAAATCGCGGTCGACCAATTCGGCGAGAGAGTCCCAGGCGCGTTGGCGGCGCTCGATAGGAGCCATTACCGAGTCAATACCGCGCAGGGTAACACCACGTAAAATAAAGGGCATAACAGTGGCAGGTAAATTAATGCTGCCTGCTAGCCCGCACGCAGTCACCATGCCCTCATAGCGAGTTTGTGCTAATACGCTAGCCAGGGTGTTGTCGCCGACGCTGTCGACAGCGCCGGCCCAGGTTTCCGCTTCTAGTGGCCCGGGGTCGCGGGCGAGCTGGTCGCGGGCAATGATGTCTGTGGCGCCTAAGGCTTCGAGCAGTGGGCGAGCTTCCTCAACGCGGCCGGTTGAGGCGGTGACGTTGTAACCGAGTTTGGCTAATAGCATAATCGCCACGGTGCCAACGCCACCGGCTGCACCAGTAACCACGATAGGGCCGTCATCCGGTTTAACGCCCCAGTCCTGTAGGGCAAGCACACATAGCATAGCGGTGTAACCTGCGGTGCCGATGGCCATTACCTCTTCAAGGCTAAAGGCTTCGGGTACACGTACCAACCATTCGGCTTTTAGTTTTTGCTTTTGGGCATAGCCGCCCCAGTAGCTTTCAGACAAGCCAAAGCCGTTGACCAACACGCGGTCGCCGGCTTTAAACGCTGGGTTTTTCGACTCGACCACAGTGCCTGATAAATCAATACCACCCACCATGGGGAACTTGCGACAGATGGGCAGGGTTCCCGTGGTGGCGAGACCGTCTTTATAGTTGACGGTGGAATAGGCGACATCGACTAACACTTCTTCGTCCGGCAGGTCGGCAAGGCTAATCTGCTTTATCGAAGCACTGACCTTTTTCTCGTTTTTGTCGATAATCAGAGCATTAAAAGGTGAAGTCATGGCGCGGTTTCCTGAAGCAGTTTGCGACCGAGTAATATCAGTATTCTTTACTTACTGACATCAATTTTGGCGTATTGACCTTTGTAAAAGCCAAGAGGCTCTTTGTTGGCATTGCACATTTCGTGGACACGACCCACGATAATAACGTGATCACCACCGTCGTAGAGGTGCTCTGTGGAGCATTCAAAACGCACGCTGTAATCATTCAGTACGGGTACGCCAGCACGACCTTCGCTGGAGTCAGCCTGGGCAAATTTGTCGGCATCTTTGGTGGCAAACAAGCGTGATACATCTTCCTGGCCTTCGTGGAGAATGTGAATGGCGAAATCTTTGGCTTCATTAAAAGCATCGAAACTGTTGGCGTTTTTCGCGATAGCCCACATTACCAGAGGTGGCTCAAGAGAAACGGAAGAGAAGCTGTTAGCGGTGCAACCCACTTTTTTGCCATCAGGAGCATTGGTAGTGACAACGGTGATACCGGTGGCGAAAGCGCCAAGGGAGTCGCGAAATTCTCGTGCATCTAGAGTCATGGTCGGATTTTCCATTTTAGTCAGTGTAAAAATTGTCATATACCCACCATAAACCTGTGCCCAGGGAACAGGCTTATAGTGTTACGTAATATTCAGTGCCAGTTAGTCAGTCAATCGTAAACCAGCGATAATTATATAGCGTATTGAGATGAGATTTACCGCTCCCTCTCAAGTCTTTTAATGTATCACAGGGCGGGGGGTGTGGTAAGTGTCAATAGGCTGACATTGTTGTGAGGGTCATTGATTGGCTATTCGTCTCACTATCCCATTAAGGGTTGGCCTGCACCGCTGGTCTTTGGGCGACCTTTTCATACCAGGCTTGTAGGTTTGTGCAGTTGGCTGGAATGTCCTCTTTGATCCATTTGGCAAAGTCACAGGTCACAAATGCAGTGATGTCAGCAATTGAGTAAAAGTCACCGGCGATGTAGTCATTAGTGGCCAGGCGTTGATCAAAATCGGTGTAAAAATCTTGTAAGCGCTGGGCGCCGCGCTCGGCTAATTCAGAAGACTGCTCATAATTGTGCGGTCCCACGACGGCACGGTTGGCAAAGCCCTTTGTTGTGTTGCGGAACACTTCGGCAACGGCCAGTAAACCATTCATGAAAGCCAGGTGTTCCCACATTTCGACGGTGCCCTTTTCTTCAGGCGTTGAGCCCAGCATTGGTGGGTTGGGGTTGGTTTCTTCAAAGTAACGATAAATGCCGCGAATCTGGCTAATGCAGGTGCCATTGTCGAGCTCAAGCATGGGAATATCACAGGCGGGGTTTTTGGCCCTATACTCAGGTGACAAGTGTTCGCCGTTAGGCAGATCGACGAGCACCCTCTCCACATCAATACCCTTTTCAGAAAGAAAAATATTAACGCGACGAGGGTTGGGTGCTTTGGGGAAGTCGTATAACTTCATGGCTGTTCTCCAATGTTATTAGTTGAGTTTTAGAGTCAGGGACCAGGGTGTGAAGGCTGAGTGTTAGTATAGGCTCGATTGCATTTAAATCGAGAGCTGTTGCTCTGCCTCGAATCATATTAGATGAAGTGTTTTAAAATGCCTAGAGTGAGGGAGGAGCACTTTGCCTTCGTCGACTAGATGTATGGGTACAGAGAAACCAATGGAGTATCGACGTGGCTGAACGCCTCACCGACTATCAATGTAAACGCTATACGCGCCAATTACTGTTGCCGAGTTTTGGTTTTGATGGGCAAGAGCAGTTAGCGGCGAGCACCGTATTGGTACTAGGGATGGGTGGTCTCGGCTGTGCAGCCGCTCAATATCTTTGCACCGCCGGTGTTGGGCATTTAATTTTAGTCGACGACGATAGCGTTGAGTTAAGTAATTTACATCGCCAGATCTTGCACGGCGAAGCCGATATTGGCCGCCCCAAAGTTGCGTCGGCCCAAGATAGTTTACTGCGATTGAATCCCGCGGCCTCTATCGAAACAGTGGCGCAGAGATTGGCTGATGCACCACTGCTAGATAAAATAAAAAACTGCCATGCGGTGTTGGATTGTTCCGATAATCTCGACACGCGACGCCAGCTCAACCGGCTTTGTTTTCAGGCGAAAACCCCACTCGTATCGGGTGCCGCGATTCGCTTTGAGGGACAGGTTGCGGTTTTTACAATGCAAGAATCAACAGCGTGTTATGAATGTTTAAGCCAGCGCTTTGGAGAGCAGCAATTGAGCTGTGTGGAGTCGGGCGTATTAGCGCCACTGGTGGGTATTGTCGGAAGCCTGCAAGCGCTAGAGACTATTAAATTATTAAGTGGTGCAGGCACCGTGCCGGTCGGCAAGTTAATGTTATTTGATGGCGCCTATAGTCAGTGGCAAACCTTCCAGCTTGAACAATGGCCTGCTTGCCCGGTATGTCGTGGCTAGCTGGTGCTGAATAAACGGTAGCTATTGAACGATAACTTTTGAGCGAGCAGAGACGATACCCCTTTATGAAGACGCAAAAGCAGAACCCAAATCTGTTATCTAAGCCCCAGCCATTACTAAGCCTCGACCAAGCACGAGCACATATGTTGGCAGCGCTTAGCGTTGAATGCATTAGTGGCCAGTCTAATGATGCAGATAAAGTACAGTTAGCTGACTTGCCGGGCCGTATTTTAGCTGCCGATGTTATCTCACTGATTAATGCACCGCCGGCTGATAATTCTGCCATGGATGGTTACGCGTTTAACTTCGCTGCGCTGGGCGATAATAACGCTGACAACGCCGTATTTACAGTGGCGGGTAAGGCTCTGGCAGGGGAGCCTTTTGTTGGCCGTGTACAAGCTGGTCAGTGCCTTCGCATTATGACTGGGGCCGAAGTGCCCCAGGGTTGCGACACAGTCGTGATGCAGGAAAATGTCACAGTAGACGGTGAAACTATTACCCTTAAAAAGATACCCAACCCCCAGGCCAATGTGCGCTATGCCGGAGAAGATATTAAAAAAGGTGAAACCTTATTTCGGGCCGGTCATCGCCTTGGCCCCGTCGATATTGGCCTGCTGGCGACGATGGGTATTGCCGAGGCGACGGTGCGCCCGCGCTTAAAAGTCGCGGTGTTTGCCAATGGTAGTGAATTGCGCCCCCCGGGTGAGGTATTAGCTGCCGGTGAGATTTATGACAGCAACCGCTTTTTCTTAAAGGCGATGTTAGAACGCCTGGGTTGTGAGGTGATTGATATTGGCGTTATTCCCGATGATCTTGAACAGTTGCGTCGCGCATTTATCAAGGCCGATGCCTCAGCCGATGCGGTCATAACCTGCGGTGGCGCGTCGGTCGGTGAGGCCGACTATACCCGCCAGCTTTTGCGAGAGCAGGGTGATGTCGGTTTCTGGAAAGTCGCCATTAAACCGGGCAAGCCTTTTATGTTTGGCCAACTGGCGAACAGTACCTTTTTTGGCTTGCCGGGTAACCCTATGTCTGCGCT